>JBFIID010000020.1:0-16881 GCA_041601415.1 Gammaproteobacteria bacterium | reverse complement strand
TCACCACAGATAGAGTAATTAAGAAAAACACATATTGGTATTTCTCAGAGATCTCCGTGTGCTCAGTGGTTAATTTATTGTCTTCACCAATTTACTCATAGATGGGTTTTTAACCCCAAATCTCAGAAAAAAAAAGAGCCTCGAAAGGCTCTTTTTTATCAAAAGGTGTTACTGATTAATCTTCAGCGACGGCCTTCTCAAGCGCGTTCAGCAGGTCTTCGTCGAGAGTCGGGATTTCACCGAGGTCTTCTCTTTCTGCATCCGGGGATTCAAGGAATTTGTTCTGCTGTTTGCACAGTGAGTGCAGTTCGCGAACCTGGCTGACCAGTGATGAGGCCTGTTTGACCAGCGCCTTCTGGGTTTCCAGTTCGGCCTTCAGTTCGTTCTTTTCCTTACGGGCGGCTTTCAGCTGGGCTTCGTTGATGTCACGAACCTTGGCGTCTTCCACTTTCTGCTTCTTCATCGCCTTCAGCTTTTTGACCACATTTTCCGGGGTGTCGGCCAGTTGCTTGGAGATGTTCTTAATCTTGTTTCTCTCTTCGGCCAGCTCGGCGCGTACCTTCTTGACGATTTCGGCGTTGTCGGCACGACCGGCTTCGAGTCTGCGTTCTGCTTCCTGACGGGCCTTCTCGGAGCTTGCGACCAGGGCTTCGGCTTCGACACGTGCCTTGTCGCTGATTTCTACCTTGTTGGTCATCTCCGCGACCTGCTGGTCAGCCTGGGTGCGGATTTTGATTATTTTGTTGTCAGCCTCTTTCGCGCGCTGAACGGCCTGTTGGAGGGCTTCTTTTAATTCGGCTGTGCTGCATTCAGCGTCTAAACCAAGCGCGTCGGTTGCGGCAGTCATTAATACCTGTTTGCTAATGGCAAGATCTTTCCACACCTGGAGCTGAATATCGCTGTTCATCTGATTCACTATTACCTCGGGGTTAGTATGTTTTTCATAAGTAAGGGATTGAAGAAAATTGGCGGCGTATTGTAGCATGTGACCGGCCGTTGACCTAGGGTTTGTGCTATCAGACAGGGACATTTTTAGCAAGATATTTACGGTGGTAACCCTATAATTACAAAGGATTACTGCCGGGTCAGGGAATTGGGAAACGGACTGTCAACCAGACAGCCCGGCTAATTGCTTGATTGTGAAGAGACTTATCTGGATTTTAGCAGTGTCAAAGACTTGACTGTCTAGCCTCGCGGCAGCCACAGAATCATAATTCCGCAGAAAACCACCACGCCAATAAAGAAGATAATAAATTTTTTCTTTGCCTCGGCCAGGTTCTGATCCGCTATGAGCGGGTTACGGGTTCGGCAGTTGGGGCACTGATCGAGTTGATCGTCGTAGTCTCTGCTGCAGTGGTTACAGGTGATATTGTTCATGGTGTTTGCTGCCAGAATTGAATGGTTTAGGTTGGCTGCTGATTATAGCGCCTGGGCGCAGTCTACATTTAATCCCGATGAATCCCACGCAGAATCTTAATATTGTTTTGTATCAGTGAGATAGCATTGGTATCGGCTAAGGCCGAGTTATCCTATTATATGCCCCGATTGATTGTTACAGAACGCGTTTGACGCGCTTAAACAGCAGGCCGCTTACAGCCATGAAGAAAACACTGATCTATAGACTATTCCGAATCGGACAGATTCCGCTACGTGCCCGTCAGCAGATAGAACGTGAAGGCGTGGTGATGCAGGAGGAGGGCATCGCTGGTTCCGTCACTTTTAAGGACTTTCGTGCCCCCGGTAAAAGCTACAGCCATCGCCGGAACTGGTTTAGTGGTTCGCTGATTCTGACGGAGAAGCACTTGCTGGCCTTCCGGTTTTCTCGCTCAATTATCGGTGTTGCCTGGGATGATCCTCGTGCCAGACAGCTGGAGTACAGCCTGGAAGATGAGAACAGCCTGCTGGTGGCATTTGATGCCTCGACCTTTAACGAGGAATGGTCAGGTCGGGTAGAGCTGAGGTTCTCCACGGCTGTGGCTGCCGATTTTCTGCACAGGATTGAACAATACTTAGCCTGAACAGGTCTGGCGATATCTTCTGCATGCCTACCCCCTTTTGTTTGTTTGCCTGAGAGTTCTCCTCGGTGGCCCTTGTTTTCAGGTATAAGTCGCGCACGTTGGGGGCATAAATCGAGTAAGATTGGCGGTGGTACTGGAAAGTAGAGCCAGTACCTCTCTTTACAGATGCTTTGAACAGGAAATATACGTGACCAATAACGATGTTTTACGCCGTCTTCGCTATACCTTTGATTTCAGCGACTCAAAAATGATTGCCATCTTTGCGGAGGCGGACTATGTCGTCACACGTGAACAAATCAGCGACTGGCTGAAAAAGGACGATGACCCTGCGTATATCAATCTGCGCGACAGGGAACTGGCAATGTTCCTCAATGGCCTGATCAACGACCGACGCGGGAAGCGGGAAGGTGAGCAGCCAAGACCTGAACAACGCGTCAACAATAACATCATCTTCCGAAAACTTAAGATTGCCCTGGACCTGAAGGCCGAAGATATTCTGGAGATCCTGGCGCTTAGAAATGTCACGCTTAGCAAACATGAGCTGAGTGCCTTTTTCCGCAAGCCCGGACATAAACATTACCGTGAATGTAAGGATCAGGTGATGCGTAATTTTCTAAACGGTCTACAGACGAAATACCGTGATGATGGCGAAATAAAAAATGTCTGGGGCGAAGTTATTGAATGATGTTGTTGATGCTTAAACCGGATGACCGTTCAATTCCATGAGTGGTGCGAACCTCTTAATTGGTCTGAGTAATCCCAAGAGTCCTGCCAATGTTGGTGCCGTGATGCGCGCTGCCGGATGTTTCGGTGTCGATGCCGTTTACTACACGGGAAAACGTTTCGAACGCGCCGCAAAATACAGTACTGATACAAAAGATATAAGCCAGAAAATTCCCTTAACAGTGGTCGACAACCTGCTAGACACTGTGCCTGCCGGTGTAAAAGTCGTCTGTGTAGAAATTGTTGAGGGGGCGATACCGTTGTCTGACTATCAACACCCGGAACGCGCGCTGTATTTGTTTGGCCCTGAGGATGGCACCCTGAGTCAGGCGACCATCGATGCGGCTGATGCGGTGGTTTACGTGCCGACGGTGGGGTGTCTGAATCTTGCCGCCTCCGTCAATATTCTGCTTTATGATCGTCAGGCAAAGTCGGCAAATAGCCCGGCGAACGATGCGCTGATTCGTCAGAGCAGGGATACCAATAACAGGGTTAAAGTGAACCGTCGGCCTGACTGAGGTCACACGATTTTTATTTCTTCACGCTACATGCAACAGCTCGCAAAGAGTGATTCGGAGATTGTTATGAAAAAGCTTAAGAATGAAAACGAACTGGTTAAAAAGGCAATTGCCGCCGGGGTCAAATACGGTGAGGCGCGTGGCGCGGTTGAGTTTGAAGCGACCGATTCCGCGCAGGAAAAAATACAGTATATCTACCGTTTGCTGGTACATGACAAACTTATTCAGCCAATTCCGGAAGATCAGATTTCGCAGCAGACAATGCGACATAAGCTGGCAATCTGGGCAGGCAAACTTAAATAGTACGGCACGACTGTACACAACACAGGAACATTATTTTGAGCCAGTTGGCCTTTTCCACCCTTGGTTTACAGCACGAGCTGCTAAGCAATCTTGATTCGCTTGGTTATCAAACGATGACCGAGATACAGGCGCAGAGTCTGCCGCATATCCTTGCCGGTAAGGATGTGATTGCACAGAGCAAGACCGGCTCTGGTAAAACCGCCGCGTTTACCCTGGGGCTGCTGGATAAACTCGATGTGAAAAAATTTCGAATCCAGACACTGGTGATCTGTCCGACCCGCGAACTGGCTGATCAGGTAGCTAAGGAGATCCGCAAACTGGCCCGTACGATCCATAACATCAAGGTGCTTAGCCTTTGTGGCGGTAGTGCGTTCGGGCCGCAGGTAGGTTCACTGGAACATGGCGCGCATATCATTGTGGGTACGCCGGGGCGGCTCGAAGATCATCTTGGTCGCGGCACCCTGCAGCTTGATGCTGTAACCACGCTGGTACTTGATGAGGCCGATCGCATGCTGGAGATGGGCTTTCAGGACTCGCTGGATGCGATCATTGAGAAGATCCCGGCACAACGCCAGACGCTCATGTTCAGTGCGACTTATCCGGATCAGATCCAGTCGATTGCGCGTCGCATTATGAATAAACCGGTGATGGCGCAGGTCAGTGATAGCCATGACGAAACAAGCATAGAGCAACACTTTTATAAGGTACAGGACGACCGCCAGCGCAGCATCGCCCTGCGTTTATTGTTGCAGGCATTTCAACCAGAGTCTGCCCTGGTGTTTTGCAATACGAAAAAAGAAACACAGGAGGTTGCCGACACGCTGTTGCAACACGGTTTTAGTGCACTCGCCCTGCATGGCGATCTGGAACAGCGCGATCGTGATCAGATTCTGGTGCGTTTCAGTAACCGGAGCGCCTCGATTCTGGTAGCCACGGATGTGGCAGCGCGAGGTCTGGACATCGACTCACTGGATGCCGTGATTAATTATCATATTGCCCACGACACCGAGATTCACCTGCACCGTATTGGGCGCACCGGTCGAGCGGGCAGTAAGGGTATTGCCTGCTCCCTGTACAGCGACCGTGAGAGCCACAAGGTGGCACAACTGGATTTTGCCGGGCTTGACCCAATCCGTGATACGCAGGCCCTGCCAGCGATGAGCCTGTTAGACCAACAGGCGAAACCCGCACCGATGGCGACCCTGCAGATTGACGGCGGTAAAAAACAGAAAGTCAGAGCGGGGGATATTCTGGGCGCATTGACCGGTGATAACGCCCTGAGTGGAAAACAGGTTGGCAAAATCAGTATTGCTGATAACTGGGCCTACGTCGCCGTCAGTCGTGACGCCGTGCAGGCGGCGCTGAAAAAATTAAGTCAGGGGAAACTCAAGGGGCGCTCGTTTCGTGTGCGCCTGATCCGTGATTAGTCCCTGGTAGAGCCGGTAAGCACCCAGCTTACTGAGTCTTACAGCTATCTGCTTGATTGTAATGAATAAAAATGTTGGCAGGGGGGCTGCCGATGGGGCAGTAGAATATTGGTTGAAAAGAGTAAATAGTGTTTTGCCTGTTTGTATCGCAAAAAGGCGACAAAAATGAGAAATATCAATTGATTGTTTCCTGCCGCTCTATATGCTTAGCACATCAATTTATTCATAAGCCATAAGAACTTTTATAGATAAAGGAGTTGTATTCCAATGAATTTCAAACGTTTCAGCCTCGCCGCCGTCGTGGCATCGGTTGCTTTATCAAGCCTTAGCCTGACCTCACAGGCGGCTGAAGATATGGTCGAACTGGCCACATCCAGCGGCTGTTTCATCTGTCACAGTGTTGCCCCCAACCCGATGCAGAGCAAGCCATTGGCTCCTTCCTATCAGGACGTCGCTGACAGATATCGCGGTGATGAACGAGCTTACGGAAATCTGGTAGAACGTGTGCTGTACGGTAGCATGCATAAGGAACAAAACTGGGAAGGTAAACTGAGCATGCGCTTTATGCCTCCTAACGTGAACGTCACCCGTACCGATGCCATCGCTCTGGTCAAATGGATAATGTCTCTGGAAGGTGCTTCACCTATCTCGGATGAATTACAGAAGCATGAAAGCATGGTGGCACTGGCAGCAACCAGTAGCTGTACGACCTGTCACAATATCTCTCCCCTGAAAGATAAAAAGGCCGTTCCACTGGCGCCTTCATTCCGTGAAATCGCGGCTTTCTATGAAGGTCAGGATGGTGCACGTAAGCATGTACTGCAGTCGGTTCGAAACGGCACAATGAATCAGGAAAAGACCTGGTCTAATGTGAATATGCGTTTTATGCCGCCAAATATCGCAGTCAGAAAGCAGGACGCAGAAAAACTGGTGGACTGGATTCTTGCGCTGGATCACAGCGGCGTCAAAGTGCCAAATATCGTCAGTAAATAAACAGCTAGTACTCAGCACTAAACAAAAGCAGGAGTGATCACGTATCACTCCTGCTTTTTGCGTTTATGCACTAGAATTAATCGGCAAGGCGAATTGATGGATAAACATCAACGCCCTACCTGATGCGGGTGTAGTTCAATGGTAGAACCGGAGCTTCCCAAGCTTCTAATGTGGGTTCGATCCCCATCACCCGCTCCATTTTCTGTAGCATTATTGTCCCATTTCCCGTACTCAAGGTGTCGCTGTTGAGATTAGCAGCGATGCTGAGTTGTCGTCTGACGCCGTACACTTTAATCACTTAATCTCTATGTTTATCCAGACAGTATCCTTTAATTCGTTGTAATCACTGGTTTTTATACTATTGGCATAAGTGTTGCCCCTTATTGCGTATCGAAACAAATTCGTTGGGTGATTCTCAATGTTAGTAAGCATTGATAGAGCGAAGGAATATACCGTCAGACATGTGAAATTGATCTGTGCTGCAGGTCTGTTGTCGCTGGCCTCTCTTTCAGGCGACGCGAGCGCGCTGACTGACAGTTCGCCCGTGGTTAATGTGCTAATCGATGTGCTTGTTCTGATTGGGGAGAATTAAGCGAGATACGTTATTTCAACTGTGAGGGTAAAAACCTGATAGATGGAATTACTGGCTGGTCACCATTATTCAGCACGATATCGCGCATCGCATAGCGGTTCGCCCGTTTTGATGCGTACTGATCGAAGGGTCAGTCTTTATTCTTTCTGCGGCAGTGTGACAACACTCAGCCAGAATCCATCCAGTGCCTTAATGACATTCATGAATTCATTGAAATCCACCGGTTTGTTGACATAACAATTTGCATGCAGTTTATAGGAGCGCAGCACATCCTCATCGGCGCGTGATGTGGTCAGGATCACAACAGGAATCTGATCGAGAATATCATCTGCTTTCATGTCAGCCAGGACCTCCATACCGGATTTCCTTGGCAAATTAAGATCCAGCAAGACAATATCGGGCAGCTTTCTGTTCTCGAAAGGCGGTTCGCCATTCAGGAATGCCATCGCTTCAACACCATCCTGCGCAACGTGGAGCGTGTTGGTGACTTTGCTCTCTGAGAGTGCTTCCTGAGTCAGACGCACGTCACCAGGGTTGTCTTCCACCAGAAGAATTTCGATACTCCGTTTGCTCTCGTAAGTTTCCATTAGCTACCTCTTTAGCGATTATTTATATCCAACTATCACGTGACGAATAGTGTTATTTATCTGGTGGGAAAATCATCTCTTCAGGGGCGAGTCCTGATTTTTATACAATTCCTGCCACTTCTTTCTGTTTGTTGATCTCATGCACAGGAGCAATTGGTCTTGACCCTGATGCGCTGGCGAATACTGCCGTATCGGGAATGGTAAAGTAGAAGCAGGTTCCCTTCCCAGGTGTTGACTCGACCCAGATTTCACCACCATGACGTTCGACTATGCGTTTACATAGAGACAGTCCAATGCCGGTGCCTGGGTACTCGTCCCTGCTGTGCAGGCGCTGGAAGATCACAAAGATACGTTCTGCATACTGAGGATCCATACCGATACCATTATCGCTGACACTAAAAAGCCAGCCAGGCCGATCCAGACCTGGGTGATCAGGGCCTTTCCATTCATTTGTTCGAATCGCACTAATTGACACTTCAGGTGTGTTGTCTTCATGAAATTTCAGCGCATTACTGATCAGGTTCTGGAAGACCTGGCCGAGTTGTATGCTGTCACCCCATACCTCGGGTAATGTCTGGCAAATTAATTTTGCATTGGTGTCACTGACCGCCTCACCGAGATTTTTTCTGACATTCTGCAGCGCCTCATTACAGTTCACCAGGGTAAATGCCTGACCGCGTGATTCGACACGAGCATATTGCAGTAAACTTTGAATCAGTTGCTGCATACGTTGTGCGCCATCAACAGCAAAGGCCATGAATTCCCGACCCGTGTCGTCGAGTTTGTCATTGTAGCGACGCTCAATCAGTTGCAGGTAACTACCCACCATGCGCAGAGGCTCCTGTAGATCATGAGAAGCGACGTAGGCGAATTGTTGCAGGTCTGCATTCGAGCGTTGCAGTCGACTATTTAATTCCTGTAATTCAGCTTCCTGCCGTTTACGTTCGGTAATTTCACTGAACATGCCCAGCACGCCAATGACCTGGTTTTCTTCGTTCCTGACGGGAGCCTTGAAGGTCTCAATCCAGACATCTTCGCCGTTTGCACCCTGATATTGTTCCTCAAGAGTTTCGCCTTTGCCGGTCGACATGATACGGCGGTCATCTGCACGGTATTTTTCAGCCAGATAAACGGGGTAGAAGGCGTAGTCGTCCTTGCCTAACATCTCTTCCTGTGTCAGACCAAGCGCTGCGGCGTACTGACTGTTGACCGATACATAGTTAAGTTCGATGTTTTTATAAAATATTTTCTGTGGCGAGTTTTCGGAAATCAGTTCCAGATCACGCCGACTTTGTCGCATTGCTAATTCAGATTCCATGCGCAGAGTAACTTCCTGTTCCAGATCTTTACGTGAGGCGAGTGTTTCGCGAAGCCTGTCTGCCATCAGGTTGATTTCACTTGCCAGCTCGGCGAGTTCATCGTCTGTGTCGAGTTTTACCCGATGCTCCAGATTACCATCACCTATTATGCTTACGCCCTGATGCAGGTGTTTAAGAGGGTTAGTGATCGATGCACGTAACCAGAACCCCAGACTCACCAGAACCAGACCGCAACCCGTGAGCAGGCTCAATTTCAGGTTGCGCCAGAAGTGGCGAATCGCGGCTGCTTCGGTCTCGGCCCCCGCAGCTTCCGTCGAAGCACGCGACCCTATTTCAAGCACGTCGATCAACATGCGGCTCAGGTGCTGGCGTTTTCGAGTCTTATCTCCGTTATCAGGTTCCTGTCCTAAAGTCGTCTGTGCTGTCAGGTCTTCAAAGTTACGATAAAGGTTGTCCATGCGATCGAGTAACTGCTGATGCACGTCATACAATTTGCTTCCCGGCGTGCTATGGGTAAGTAATAAATCACGACCCGATTTCCAGCGTGTAAACCATTGCAGGCGCGCACGTTCACCACCACGGAACAGGGCATCATAGGTAAGTACCTGTAATTCACTGATAGCCCGCAAGACTTGATTCAGTTCGAGTCGCTCGCGTGACAGAGTGTCTAATCTGTTCTGTACCACCACGACTGTGACACAGGTTGTAACAACCATGACAGCGGTCAGTGCGATAGCCAGGTTGAGTTTGCTCAGGATCTTCACTGTATGTCTCCCGAGCGAGGTAAGGTGTAGAGCAATTGAATGGTGCGCGGTGTCATTGAATCAACCCCATCTGTGCGGGGGCGACTTCAAGCAAGGGGGCCGTGCTCAAGAGTCTAAGGAAGTCGGGTTGTTTATCCTGCTCAACAATCTTGTCATCAATCATCCATTGCGCTTCATCTTCCAGACGTATTAGTAGCGCCTGTTCAAGGTGCACGTTCGCATGAGAACCTTCGGTCAGTTTTCTGACGCGTTCGGTGGGCAGGTTTAGCCACTTCCCAAGGATCTTGAGCGCTGCATCACGATCGTCATGCCAGAACTTTTCGGCATCCAGTAAGCCCGATAACAGGGCACGACTAACGCCAGGACGTTCCTTCTGCAGGCTTTCCAGAATGACCATTTGTTCACTTTGTCGATAGGCACCCGGTGCGGCAAACACAACGGCATTCTCTCCCAGCAGATCACGTGCCTGTTGCACATACGGTTCGCGCATGGAAAAGGCATCAATCTCACCTGCCGCCAATGCGACAGGCAGTTGTTCAGCTTTAAGGAAACTTAGGGTTAGATCCGATTCCTGTAACTGTTTTTCAAGCAGGAACTGGTGTAGAAAATAATGTACCGCAGAGCGTCCCTGGGTAGCGATATGTTTGCCTTTCAGATCTGCCGGTTCAGTAATCCCATGATCACGCCGTGCGACAATTCGATTGGTATTGTCAGTTGCGTAAATCGAGGCAATGACGCGTAGTTCAGGGTGTGTGAAACTGGCATACACAGTAGGCGTATCGGATGCAGTTACCACATCGACCTTGCCGCTTATCAGGCCATCAAACAACGCACGTTTACCGCTGACATAGTTCTCAACTTCAATATCGAGTCCATATTTTCCGAAGTAGCCTTTGTCGATTGCCAGCATGGCCAGGACACTGGTGGGTTGTAGTGGTAGGCCGAGGCGTATCTTGCCGAGGTTTTCTGTTGTCGAATACTTCGGCGCATCCTGTTCTGATGAAAGAAGGAGTACTGTTAGCAGTAAAAAAGCAGTCAGCAGTGCAACTATGAACAGCTTGTTTTTTGTCGGCTTTTCCATCACTGCATAATCCTGTTTCTGTGTTTACACGCTTTTTTTACAGCGTTGAGCAGGGCTGCTGGCAAATTTACTCAAAGCTGTAGCCGTGTTGATTAAAGAGTGTGACGCAGGCACTCACGACGTCGCTGTCATAGAGCCTGCCTGCGTTCGCTTCGATTTCTTTCAGCGCCGCTTCTATACCCAGGCTTGCCCTATAGGGTCTGTGGGTCGCCATGGCTTCGACAACATCGGCGACTGCGAGGATACGTGCCTCAAGAATGATCGAACCATTTTTCAGTCCATCCGGATAACCTGTACCATCCAGTCGTTCGTGATGCTGGCGTACCATATCGGCCCCTGGCCAGGGAAACTCAATACCCTTAACGATATCGTAACCGACCTGTGAATGGGTCTTGATTAACTCAAATTCAGTGGCTGTTAATCGGCCAGGCCGATTTAGAATTTCAGAAGGGACATAGATCTTGCCGATGTCATGGAAAGCACCGCCGATGCGGATTCCCTCCAGCATGTTAGAAGGCAGCCCTAGCTCGGCACCAATTTCATAGGCCATGTCCGCAACACGGTGTTGATGGCCTGCGGTGTAGGGATCGCGTGCTTCCAGTGCCAAACCCATGGCCTCTGCAATGTCGACCAGATTGCGCTGCAGACGATTACGGTCGGTGATGTCATGGATGGAAATTAACTTCGCGGCATAACCAAGCCAGTCTATGGGTGACTGACGCAGTTGTATCGCGCGCGTAGGTTTACCTTCATGCTGGAATTCTTTTTCACTGAGTTCTTCATCGAGTGATATATCCGGTACGGTTCCCAGCAGACTGCCACGCGCGACGCCAAGCAATGATTCGGCAGCGGGATTGGCAAACACGACCTTGCCGTTCCTTCCCAGAACGACCAGTCCATCCGCATCGTTTCTGACAATGGTATGCATGCGTGCCTCACTGTCTCGCAGGGCCTTTTCTGCCGCGTCTTTCTCAATACGAGTGCGTACGACTTCAATGCCGAAGGCCAGGTCATTAGCTAATTCAGTGAATAATTGCCTGCCTGCATGGTCGAAGGTATCTGCTTCCTCAGACAGTATGGTGAGAACCCCCATGACATCGCCATTCACCTTCAATGGCAGGCTCAGACAACCACCGGTGCAGCTTTCATTCAGGTTTTTACGCCAGGTGGAGAAGCGTTTTTCGCGTTGGAAGTCATCCATGAATATGGCTTTTTCACCTGCTGCAGCACTACAACAGGGGCAGGTATCTGACTGATTCGAAAGAGCGCAGGCCTCGGAGATTTTTTTGGTGAGTTCATGGTCACCTGCAGATGCCATTGGGATCATCCGCAATACGTCCCCCGCCTGTAAATAACCCACCCAGGCGGCCTGGAAAAAATCGTCGTTGACGATGATGTTACAGATATCTGTGAGTAGTTTCTGCTCACTGGTGGCGCGTACCAGTGTCAGGTTACAACTGGAGAGGATACGCAGGGCTCGATTCAATTTGCGCAGGCGACTGGCATCTTCAACGCGATTCAGCAGCAGCGCAGAGCGCTCCAGAGCGCGATCAATTCGACCGGATAGCAGGTGCAGGTATTCGCCAGTGGGATCCTTATACAGGAAGTCTCCTGCGCCCAGACGCATGGCATCAACCGCGACACCGATCTCTTCGGCACCCGTCAGCATGATGGTGGTAACGGAACTATCCGTTTCCGCAAGCGCCATCAGGACATCCAGTCCAGATTTGCCGGGCATGCGATAGTCTATGATGGCCGCAGAGTAGCTTGTATCCTCAAGCATACTGAGACCTTCATCTGCACTCAGTGCAACTTCTACGTCGAAGCCGTCTTCTTCCAGTAATGTCTTGACCAGGGTCGCAGATGCGAGTTCGTCATCAATGACAAGTACGCGAACTTTTGTCGAAACCACGTGAAGTTCCGGTACTTGCATGGCACTGGAACCGAGGTCTGACATTACAATCTCCATCGAATTGGCTTGTTGTTTTAACGTGTGCAGGGCATATGTAGGCGGCGTGAGCGAGAAACCTTTTCCCCCTTACTTGTGCTATCGGCGTTAAGACCAGGGACTGCAGTCAGGAAGCGTGTATATCGTCTGCGATCGCCCTAATATTGATCCATATCAACAGATGTTGATGAGATCTGCTAAGTCACCACCTTAGGTGTTCGTGCTTAAGCGTATCTAACCCCTATCCATGTCGTTTATCTAAGCAGCCCGTTCTCCATATACCATTTAGGCATATACCCCAAACGGGTGATGCGTAATTTGACCCTGTTTGCTAGACCTTGTTTGCTTCTCATTTTTTCCCCAATCAATAAAGACCGCTGTGGAGGTGATGCCGATAGATTCAATAGGTATTGAGTCAGATAGAACGTCTGGCTACTTCCAAAATAACAAAGGGAGATTGAGATGAACAAATTAACTGGAACACTTGTTTCTTTAATCCTGTTTGCGGCAGGTGCCGGACAGCTTGTTGTAGCTGAGGATGGCCGTTCACAATGCAAAGGCCTGCCTGACTGGAATACATTAAAGGCAGCCCTTGAGGATGCCGTGAGTACAGAAAATAGCGGCCTTGATCTGCAGATGTGGGCGACCCTGGTGAATCGTGATGGTGTGGTCTGCGCGGTAGCCTTCTCGGGTGATAATCGCGGATCACAATGGCCAGGTAGTCGGGTTATTTCTGCCCAAAAGGCCAATACCGCCAATGCCTTTAGCCTGGATGGTCTGTCGCTGTCGACGGCAAATCTCTGGGCCACCGTACAGCCCACATCGGGTGCCAATGCTAACACCATGATCGGTGGTAGCCTGTTCGGTTTGCAGGAAAGCAACCCTGTAGACACGAGCGTTGCCTATCGCGGAAACGCGAAGAATTATGGACAGAAGAATGACCCCATGGTGAACAGAAAGATCGGTGGCGTTAATGTCTTTGGTGGAGGTTTGTCCGTGTACAACAGCAGTGGTCAGGTGATCGGTGGGGTGGGCGTAAGTGGTGATACCTCGTGCGCCGATCATATGATTGCCTGGCGCGTACGCGACAATCTGGATCTGGATAATCTGGCGACTGTCGGCGGTGTTAGTGGAGACCCTGACCGCCCGGACAATATTATCTACGATGCCTTTAACGGTGATGGTAATGGTGTGACTGATGGGTTTGAACATCCTACCTGTATTAATACAGGTGACCAGGCCGCTTTGCCCGCCGTACAGTAGCACCTCTGCTAGCGATTATCTGTGTGTATTGAAAGACCCGGAAGAGTCTTTCCGGGTCTTTTTTTATCAGAACTGTCCTGTGTCATGTTCTGGTTCATGTTCTCATTGACCGCACTATGAGAGCGGCTCATCATAAGATCGGTAATGAAAAAAGTTGTGCCGACTCATGTTCAAAAAAATGATAAGCCTGTTTCAACGTCTGCCTCTCAGCGCCGGCCTGATCTGCGCCGTTTTATTATTTAGCTACACCTCAAATCCGTCAGCCACCGATCTCCACTGGTTGTGGGATGATCGTTGTGAGGTTTGCCATGGGCATGCGGGAGATTTCGCACGTGAGTATCTCACTGTTTCTAACGGCGAGTTGCAGGGACGGCATCATGTGCATGATTTACGCTTGTTTCTGGGCAATCATAATCTTGGTGAATCCAATATTGATGATGTCTATAAGATGCTACTGGCACAGGCCAGTAGTGAGGCGAGATTCAGGCATGAATGTGCCCGTTGTCATGCGAGCGCAGCAGAGTTCGTACGTAGTTCGATTCGACTAAAAGACGGTAGACTTATCAGCCGTAACACCGGAGCGGATATCAGGCATTTCATTGAGACGCATCGAAATCTCTCCATTAGCGATCAGCGTTTTTATCTGGATCTGCTGATGCGCGTGGCCCAGGAGGTCGATTAGTCTGAACTGTCGTCACGATTAATACCGGAAGCTATCGTATAGGCTTGTGTTCCCGTCTCGCTTTCATGCTATGAAATAATCCATTACCCTCTCTGTCTTACCCGAGGCGCAATATTCCCTTTCTGACTGGATGACCTTCGCAGTGAAGCCATTACCCCTGAAAATCTTTTTCTGCACCTGTTTTGCACTGCTGGCTTTCGCTGGAAATTCGGTATTGTGCCGACTGGCCCTCGGCGAAGAGACGATTGATGCGGCGAGTTTCACCGTGATTCGTCTATTGTCCGGGGTTGTCATTCTTGCTGTCATTGTTCTGGGTCGCAATGCAGGAAAACCGGTTGCGTCAAAAGGTAGCTGGTTGGCCTCCCTGATGTTGTTCGCTTATGCAGTGACATTTTCATACGCCTATATTTCTCTTGATACGGGAACCGGTGCACTGATTCTGTTTGGTTCGGTTCAGATCACCATGATTCTGCTTAGCCTTATATCGGGTAATCGACTGCACCGTATGGAGTGGTTGGGTGTCGTGCTGGCGTTTGCTGGTTTTATTTATCTGGTGTTACCCAGGCTAAGCACACCTTCATTGTCGGGTTTTATGCTGATGACGGTGGCGGGTATTGCCTGGGGCCTCTATACCCTGAGGGGCAGGGGATCGACTCAGCCATTAAACGACACGGCGTATAATTTTGCGCGCACCTTACCTTTTCTTTTATTGTTGTTTGCCTTCACCTACCAGAATGCAGAGCTCTCCCAGCGTGGGGTTATGCTCGCGGTATTGTCAGGCGCCCTGGCATCCGGGCTTGGGTATGCCATCTGGTATGCCGCTCTGGCGGGGTTAAGCGCGACACAGGCCGCCGTGATACAACTACTGGTTCCAGTGATTGCCGCTATAGGCGGGGTGATATTTGCCGATGAAGTAATAACCCTGCGTCTGCTGTTGTCCTCGATGATGGTACTGGGGGGCATCATGATGGTGATTCTGACCCGTTTTTATCTGGTACAGCGTGAGGTCGCACGGGCATCCTCGCCGGCTCGTTGAGGGAGGCTTCGCTAAATCCCGGATAGCATGGATTATTTTGCTTTCTCATGTATATCGCCTATGTGCAGCACGCAATTTTGAGTGAAGAGGCCCTCATCACCTTGATGATCACGGCGTTTTGGCTGAATCTCTGTGTGCCGATCAGTATTTCCCTGTGGAAACCTTTCCTGCAGGGCGATGTGAGACTTTGCAGACAGACATGATGCGTTAACCATAAGGATACTTAATCAATGCAGGATAAACCGCTCATTCATCGTCCTCCTGTACTTTATTTACCACACGGGGGAGGGCCATTACCCTTGTTGGGTGATGTTAGTCATAAGGGGCTGGTGACTTTCATGCGCCATCTGGCACCCGATCTGGGCTCTCCTTCGGCAATCCTTATCATCAGTGCGCACTGGGAAGAACCGGTGGCGACTATTACAGGGGGCGTTCAACCAGGCCTGCTCTATGACTACTATGGTTTCCCGGAAGAGTCCTACTCGATTGAATATCCGGCACCAGGGGCACCACAACTGGCACAGGAGATAGAGGCCATGCTTCAGGCCAGTGGTATTGAGGCACGGCTGGACAATGAGCGTGGCTTCGATCATGGGCTGTTTGTCCCATTGAAGATGATTTACCCGCAGGCCGGGATTCCCTGCCTGCAATTATCCCTCCTCAGTCATATGAAGCCCTCGGATCATATTGAACTCGGTAGAGCACTTGCTTCCCTGCGGGATAAAAACGTGCTGGTTATTGGATCGGGCATGTCATTTCATAATTTGCCCGCCATCTTTTCGCCCGAACCAGCGCATAAGGCAAAGGCCGCAGCCTTTGATCACTGGTTAACCGAGGTGTGTTGCTCGGCAAAAATACCGGCAGAAGAACGTGAATGGCAGTTGATCAACTGGGAGGAGGCACCGTTTGCACGCTTCTGTCACCCCCGGGAAGAGCATTTATTACCCTTACATGTCTGTTACGGTATTGCATGTGACCAAACGCCAACAGCGGAAGTCATATTTAACCAGGAGCTAATGGGTAAACAGGTTTCTGCCTTACGTTGGGGCTGATAAGCTGTAGAACATCGCTGACGGGTTCATCCATGGATCCGATTGGGAGTCATCACATGAAAAAACTATTGTTACTGACGGCCACTCATCTCGGGTTTGCGTTCGCGGGTTTTGCGGCAGGGATTTTTCTGTTGCCGATACTGACAGCACCTGCAGCGCCATCCGCCGAGAAAATGACAAGCGCGGCACAACAGGCCGAGTTCAGCGGACAGTTTCGTCGAGATCTGGAAGGCAGTGATTTTCTACATTGGGGTGAAGGTAAGGTATCGGTTGGTCGACAGTTCATTGCCCTGCAGGGGAGTCTGGCACCGGGGCCGGATTATAAGCTTTATCTGTCGCCCGAATTTGTTGAAACGGAACAGGAAGTACAGGCACTCAAGTCTCGCATGGTGAGAGTCGGTGATGTGAGGAATTTCGAAAACTTTGTGCTTGAAGTGCCAGCCTCGATTGACCCTGCTAACTACAACACTGTGCTTATCTGGTGTGAATCATTTAATGAGTTTATTTCGGCAGCGAGTTATCAGTAGTTGCCCCCCGGATTGAATAACAAGGATTCTGTGTACAGTTTGAATTGC
>JBFIID010000019.1:0-17307 GCA_041601415.1 Gammaproteobacteria bacterium | reverse complement strand
GAATTAAAGGTGTCGAGCACCTTTTTCACAGGACCTTTTCGGATGTTCAAACAGGACACTCACTGAGTTATGTGAATGCCAACGGTCTGGTCGAAATAGCGGTTAACAGGGGGAGGGCTGCAGATCAGTTTAATATTGAGATAGGCCAAGCCGTTGAGCTTATCGTTTGAGTTTAGCGCGTAACAGCTGATTGACCTGTTGAGGGTTTGCCTTACCCTGTGAGTTCTTCATGATCTGTCCGACAAAGAACCCAAGTACCTTATCCTTACCTGCCATATATTGTTCAACCTGATCGGCATTTGCAGCAATGACCTCATCAATCAGAGATTCGATCAGGCCTGTATCAGTTACCTGCTTTAGTCCTTCCTTCTCAATGATAATATCGGCATCACCTTTCCCTGCGCACATGCCTTCAAAAACCTTCTTCGCGATGGTGCCGGAGATGGTGTTATCAACTATTCGCATGATGAGCAGGCCAAGCATCTCTGCGCTGACAGGGCTGTCCGCCAACTCGATTGATTCACGATTCAGAAAGGCCGTGAGTTCACCCATAATCCAGTTTGCAGCGAGTTTTGCATTGTTGTCGCAAGCGGCCAGGGTCTGTTCAAAATAGGTTGCCATTTCGCGACTGCTTGCAAGACCCGCGGCATCCTGTTCAGAAAGGGCATATTGTTCAACAAAACGTTGACGTTTTGCATCGGGTAGTTCTGGCAGTGTGGCGAAGATGCGGTCACGCGTTTCCTGATCGATATGTACAGGAAGCAGATCGGGATCAGGGAAATAACGGTAATCCTCTGCCTCTTCCTTGCTGCGCATGGAGCGGGTTTCGTCCTGATTCGCATCATACAGGCGAGTTTCCTGTTTAATGCTACCACCTGCTTCTAGAATATCCGCCTGGCGCTCAATTTCATGATTGATTGCACGCTCAACGAAGCGGAAGGAATTAATATTCTTTAGTTCTGTCCGTGTACCTAGTTTTGCTTCCCCCACAGGCCGGAGTGAGACATTGGCGTCACAGCGGAATGAACCTTCCTGCATATTTCCGTCGCAGATCTCAAGATATTTCACAATAGAATGAATTTTGCGCATGTAGGCAACCGCTTCCTTTGCCGAGCGCATGTCTGGTTCTGAAACAATTTCTAGTAGTGGGGTACCGGCACGATTCAGATCGATGGCCGTCATAGCATCAAATTGGTCGTGTAATGACTTACCTGCATCTTCTTCAAGATGCGCGCGGGTGACACCAATAGTTTTAGTCTCCCCATTTTCGAGCTGGATCTGAACAGCGCCCATGCCCACTATAGGTAACTCGAACTGACTGATTTGATACCCCTTAGGCAGATCCGGGTAAAAATAATTCTTACGCGCGAACACAGAAAACGGGGCTATATGTGCATTGATAGCCAGACCAAACTTAACCGCCATGTTCACGGCTTCCTGATTAAGCACGGGCAAGATTCCAGGTAAGCCGAGATCGACTGCGCATGCCTGTGTGTTGGGTTCAGCACCGTATGCAGTTGATGCACCTGAAAATATTTTACTGCGGGTGGCCAACTGGGCGTGGATTTCAAGCCCGATTACTACTTCCCATTTCATGATACGTTTATATCCTGTTGCTAAACCTGATTGAACTGTTCTGGAATCTGGCTGTGAAAATCGGTCTGTTTCTGAAACTGGTGGGCAACGTTCAGTAGTTGTGACTCAGCGAATGTCTTGCCGATGATCTGTAGGCCGACTGGCATCCCTTTGACAAAACCTGCAGGTATCGACATTCCAGGCAGACCAGCGAGGTTAACCGAAATAGTGTAAATATCAGACAGGTACATAGAGATAGGATCATCTGATTTTTCATTTTTTCTAAACGCGGTAGACGGTGAGGCGGGCCCCATAATCACATCAACCTGTTCAAAGGCCTGGCTAAAATCGTTACTAATAATGCGACGTATCTTCTGTGCCTTTAGATAGTACGCATCGTAATACCCGGTAGAGAGGGCATAAGCACCGATCATGATGCGGCGTTTAACTTCTTCGC
Source organism: Gammaproteobacteria bacterium (assembly GCA_041601415.1). GTDB lineage: Bacteria > Pseudomonadota > Gammaproteobacteria > JBFIID01 > JBFIID01 > JBFIID01. The sequence continues at coordinate 15,275 of JBFIID010000019.1, read as the reverse complement.
CGAATGCCTCTCCACGAGAACGGCTGTAGAGGTCATATAAATCCTTCGGGTCTTCACATCGATGGCCGAAACGCACTCCATCATAGCGCGACAGGTTGGATGAACATTCGGCAGGTGCGACTACATAGTAAGCTGGAATCGAGAGGTGAGTGTTAGCCAGACTGATTTCATGCAACGTCGCACCGAGTGACTGGTATGTTTTTAATGCCTGCTGGATCACTGATTCAACCGCAGGATCGAGCCCGGGATCAAAATATTCCCTAGGCAGACCAATTTTTAAACCTTCAAGTGGGCGTTCCAGATCAGCCGTGTAATCATCAACCGGATGATCGACCGAAGTGGAGTCACGTGGGTCAAAGCCGGCGATAGCATTCATCAGCAGGGCCGCATCTGCCGCAGTCTGGGTCATCACCCCGCCCTGATCGAGACTGGAGGCAAAGGCAATCATACCGAAGCGGGAAACACGGCCATAACTTGGCTTAATACCGGTAATGCCACACAGTGAAGCAGGTTGTCGAATCGAGCCGCCTGTATCCGTACCCGTTGCAGCGGGTATCAGACGTGCAGCAACGGCGCTAGCTGAACCACCTGAAGAACCTCCTGGTACGGTGTCGGTGTTCCAGGGGTTGGAAACCGCGCCGTAAAAGCTGGTTTCGTTCGAGGAGCCCATTGCGAATTCATCCATATTCGTTTTGCCCAACATTACGGTGCCAGCCTGGTTAAGCTTTTCAACCACCGTTGCGTCGTATGGGGCAATGAAATCATCCAGCATTTTTGAGGCGCAGGAAGTACGCACACCTTTGGTACAGAAAATATCTTTTTGCGCTAGAGGAATACCGGTTAGTGGACCGGCAGTGCCTTCCTTTATAGCTTTATCGGCCTGATGTGCCTGTTGCAGGGCCAGTTCGTCGGTCAGGGTAATAAAACTGTTTAATTTTCCGTCGAGCTGCTGAATTCGGTCGATATAGGTCTGGGTCAATTCGACACAGGAGTACTCGCCATTGTGTAAATCAGCAGACAGTTGTGTGATGGTTTTATGATACATGGTGTTTGTTATTTGTCTGTAAAACGGGTTTAATTCGCGGCGTGATTTTACTCAATGACCTGTGGGACTAGATAAAGGCCATTTTTAACACAAGGCGCGATCTGCTGAAAAGCATCTCTCTGATTTGATTCAGTTACCTGATCGGGGCGCAGACGAGCGACCAGATCCTGCGGATGAGCCATGGGTTCGACACCGTCGGTATCAATCTCATTCATTTGCTCAACAAAGGCCAGGATATTTGATAACTGTCGAGCATAGGTATCGATTTCAGAATCAGCGATCTTCAATCGGGCGAGATGGGCAATTTTTTCCACATCTTCCTTTTGGAGCGACATTAATAGTTCCCCTTACTGTTTGAAAACAAAAACGTTATCACACTTGTTAGCTTGCCCAAAACCCTTGCCACTGTTAGAGTTATAGCGATTTATTGCGGTTTTACGTGAAAATGACGAATCGGTATCCGGGTTTACCGTTTGTGCACAGCCAAACAGGCATTTGCGCAACGAAATAACGAGTCTTTTCGGGCAGCGAGTTTATCACGATTAGTGCCTGGTTGCTGAAGTGACCATGGCTTCCAGATGTTTTCTTCGTAGCGTAGAGCTGCGGAATAGAGATTAAGAAATACCAAACTATGTTTAACCGAATACGCGGCATTTTTTCTAATGATTTATCCATCGACCTGGGCACAGCGAACACGTTGATCTATGCCAGGGGTAAAGGAATTGTCCTCAATGAACCCTCTGTTGTGGCAATTCGTCAGGGGCATGACTCATCCAGCCCCAAATCCATCGCGGCAGTCGGTGCAGAAGCAAAACGTATGCTGGGCAGAACGCCGGGTCACATTACCGCGATTCGCCCACTTAAGGATGGTGTGATAGCCGATTTCACCATCACCGAAAAAATGCTCCAGTACTTTATCCATAAGGTACATGGCAATCGATTTTTGAAGCCCAGCCCGCGGGTACTTGTTTGTGTGCCCTGTGGTTCGACGCAGGTAGAGCGACGTGCGATTCAGGAATCGGCCGCCGGTGCCGGTGCGCGTGAAGTTCATTTGCGAGAAGAACCGATGTTGGCAGCCATTGGTGCTGGTATGCCAGTGAGTGATGCAAGTGGCTCAATGGTGCTCGATATTGGTGGTGGTACCACAGAGGTTGCAGTGATTTCACTTAACGGTATCGTTTATGCAGACTCAGTGCGTATTGGTGGTGACCGCTTTGATGATGCAATCATTAACTACGTGCGAAGAAATTATGGCAGTTTGATTGGTGTTGCAACGGCGGAAAAAATTAAACACGAAATCGGCTGTGCATATCCGGGAACAGAAGTAAAAGAGATTGAAGTTCGTGGTCGAAATCTGGCGGAAGGTATTCCCCGTAGTTTCACCCTGAACAGTAACGAGATTCTTGAAGCCCTTCAGGAACCGCTATCCGGTATCGTAGGGGCGGTTAAAACGGCGCTAGAAAAAACACCACCTGAACTGGGTTCTGATGTTGCTGAACGAGGTATGGTTCTTACTGGTGGCGGCGCTCTACTTAGAGACCTCGATCGTCTGTTGATGGAGGAGACGGGGCTACCGGTATTCGTCGCAGAAGACCCTCTTACCTGTGTCGCACGCGGCGGTGGTCGGTATCTGGAAATGGTTGAAGAGCTGGGCATGGAAATGCTCGGTATGGACTAATAGGCAAGGACGTTCTAAATATTATTATTAAGAGTGTGAAGACAGGCTTGAGAGTCATCTTGGTTATACGACGGGCGTGTCTGTTGCAGTTTGAAAACACTGGACAATCAGGGTTAGTCAACTGAGACACTAATGTGAGCGTAATTAAACCATTATTTGTAAAAGGACCCTCCTCAGTCGCCAGACTGTGTGTGTTCCTTTTGATTTCTGCGCTGGCAATGGTGGTGGACGTGCGCTATCAGCACATGGAAACCATTCGTTCAGTATTATCCCTCGCCATGTACCCCATACAGTACGTCGTCAATGCGCCGGTATCTGCAGTGCACTGGATGTCTGATTCACTGTCTTCACGTCAGGCCTTACTCGAAGAAAACACCAAATTACGACAGCAAAATTTAATGTTGCGTTCACAGGCGCAGCGTTTTGCTTCCCTGCAAACTGAAAACAGTCGTTTGCGGGAATTACTGGACTCTTCGGTGCGTGCAGGCGAACGCGTTCTGGTTGCCGATTTACTTGCGGTTGAACTGGCGCTTACCTCTCGTCACGTGGTGTTGAACAAGGGAGCGCAACAGGGCGTGTTCCTGGGACAGCCAATCCTTGATGCAGATGGGGTGATGGGGCAGATAATTCATGTCAATCCAATTTCTTCAACGGCAATGTTGATCACGGATCCTGAACACGCGATCCCGGTTCAGGTTAACCGCAACGGGCTACGAGCAGTTGCAACCGGTACCGGAAAGGCCAATGAGCTCGAATTACTTCACATTCCCAATAACGCCGATATTAAGGCAGGCGATCTGATTGTCTCATCGGGCATGGGCGGACGTTTCCCGGTGGGATATCCCGTTGCACAAATTCTCTCTGTAACTGTTGACCCGTCACAACCCTATGCAAGGGTGACGGCGGTTCCGCGTGCAAAGTTGATGCGTGCTCGTGAAGTGTTACTGGTCTGGCCGGAAGAACCTCTGGATCAGAATCTGGTTTCACAGGCGGACGATTAGAATGTCGATGAAGCCACTGATTCGTCATAATAATGGATGGATTATAGTTGTCAGTATGATCGTGGCGCTGATGCTGACCTCTATGCCCTTACCGGAAATAGTGCAGAACTGGCGTCCTGCCTGGGCACTCCTGGTACTTATATACTGGTGCATGGCATTGCCTCACCGGGTCGGCATTGGATCCGGCTGGCTGTTTGGCCTCTGCGTCGATGTATTACAGGGGTCCATGTTAGGGCAACATGCAATGGGATTTGCGGTAGTTGCCTTTATCGCCACTACTGTGCATCAGCGTATCCGTGTTTTTCCACTCTGGCAGCAATCCTTGATCGTAGGCGCAATGCTGGCGATAGAAATGTTGCTCACCTATCTGGTGCGGGGTATTGCAGATATTTCTGATGTCGGTGTTGTTTACTGGGCACCACTGGTGGCCAGTATTATGCTCTGGCCCTGGGTCTTTATTATTCTCAGAGATCTGCGTCGTAAAGCGAGGGTTTACTGAATTTGTTGTTGTGGGCAACTGATGGCCTGCGCCTTTAGTGCCCGCGTCTAACTTTATCTGAACATTCAGCCTCTTTCGCATGCCAAAAATCACCATCAAAGACGTCGGTCGGGAAAACCAGATATTCAGAAACCGGGCGATCGTTTCTGTCGGCATTATTACGGTCATGTTCCTCATTATTATTGCCCGACTGGTGGTGTTACAGGTTCTGGAACATGACCATTTCAAAACGCTGTCACACGAAAACCGGGTTAAGGTTGTGCCGATTGCACCGACACGCGGGCTTATATTCAGCCGCGATGGACAGGTGCTGGCCGAAAACCGTCCTTCATTTAATCTTGAAGTTGTACCGGAACGAGTCCGGGATATCGACGATACCGTGCAGCGCCTGCTCGCCCATGTCGAGATTAGTGAAGACGAGATCAAACGCTTCAAACGTTCCCTGAAGCGCAAAAGGCGGTTCGAAAACGTTACCCTCAAATATAATCTGAGCGAAGAAGAAGTGTCCCGGTTTTCGGTTAATCGCCACTGGTTTTCCGGTGTTGATATCGTCGCTCATGCTAATCGTTATTACCCCTTCGCGAGTGATACAGCCCATGTGATCGGTTATGTAGCTCGCATCAACGAACGTGAGTTACAAAGTCTGGATGCGACAAATTACAGTGCCACCAGCCACATGGGTAAGTCAGGGATTGAGAAGAATTATGAAGAGATTCTGCATGGTACGGTGGGCTATCAGCAGGTTGAGATAAACGCACAGGGGCGGGTGCTTCGGGTGCTTGAACGTACCCCGCCGATTCCAGGTGACAATCTCCACCTTTCGCTGGATATGGGCTTACAGGAAACCGCCATTGAGGCACTGGGGCAGAATCGTGGTTCCGTTGTCGCGATTGAACCCGCAACAGGAGAAGTGCTGGCGCTGGTGAGCACACCGGGTTTTGATCCTAATCTGTTCGTCAACGGGATTAGTAGCAGGATGTATTCTGCCCTGCGGGATTCTACGGATCGCCCGCTGTTTAATCGTGCATTACAGGGGCAGTATCCGCCAGGCTCGACAATCAAACCTCTGCTTGGAATGGTTGCACTGGAACGTGGGTTCAGAGCACCGGAAGACAGTACCTGGTGCCCCGGATTCTTCCAGTTGGCTGGTCGCGAGCATAAATACAGGTGCTGGAAAAAACATGGTCACGGTCATGTCGATCTGGAAGAGGCGATCATGCAGTCATGCGATGTGTATTTTTATGCGTTGGCACAGGACATGGGTATTGATGCAATGTATAGCTCCCTGAGTGCATTCTCTCTGGGCAAGCGAACGGGTATCGACCTGCCCGGAGAGCGTTCAGGTCTAATGCCCTCGCGACAATGGAAACGCAAGGCGCGATCCCTGCCCTGGTATCCGGGTGAGACCTTGATCACAGGGATTGGACAGGGATTTACCCTGAGTACGCCACTGCAACTGGCATCAGCGACCGCAACAATGAGTATGCAGGGGCGTTTCTTCCAGCCCCATCTACTGAAATACAGTGTCGACGCCACACAACAAACTCGTGACGTTCCGGCCAAAATTTCGGGCAAGCTGATGTACAAAGGTAAGCAGGAGAACTGGCAACAAGTCACCCAGGCGATGGTCAATGTGGTGCACAGTCCAACGGGCACTGCACGCAAGGCCGGAGAAGGTGCCAGTTATCAATTTGCGGGCAAGACAGGCACTGCTCAGGTGTTCACCATCAAGCAGGATGAAGATCCGAAAAAGCGCAAAGACGTGGCTGAATATTTACGCGACCACGCCCTGTTCATCGCTTTTGCTCCCGCTCAGGAGCCCACCATCGCGATTGCCATTCTGGTCGAAAATGGCGGTAGTGGCAGTGCCGCAGCAGCGCCCATTGCGCGCCGCTTGTTTGATTACTATCTGCTCGATAAATCACAGGAGAACAGCGATCAAGGTTCTTGATAATCGAGGCGGAATTTTTTACCAGCTGCATATCGATGTGCCATTACTGCTGGGGTTGCTGGTCGTCTGCAGTCTGGGGCTTTTCGTCCTGTATAGCGCCAGCGGCGAGAATATGGATGTCATCTACCGCCAGCTGGTGCGCATTGGTGTTGGTTTTGCTGTGATGTTGGCGGTGGCACAGATCCCGCCGCACAAACTCGCCCGTTGGTCACCCTGGATGTATGGACTCGGTGTGCTGTTGTTGATTGCAGTACTGCTGGTGGGTGACATTGGTAAAGGTGCGCAGCGTTGGCTGGATCTGGGCGTGTTTCGTTTTCAGCCCTCAGAGATGATGAAGCTCGCGGTACCAATGGTGGTAGCGGCCTACCTGCATGACCGTCCATTGCCGCCCGATATGTTTAGAATTGGCGTCTGTGCTGTATTGATAGTCGTGCCGGTGGTCCTGACCGCACGTCAGCCCGATCTGGGCACCTCATTACTGATGGCCAGTGCCGGTGTGTTTGTACTGTTTGTCGCCGGTATAAGCTGGCGATTTATCAGCATCTCGGGACTGCTGGCAATTGGTGCTACTCCCTTGCTGTGGCTTAATATGCACGATTATCAACGGCGTCGCGTACTGACCATGCTGGATCCAGAGCAGGACCCGCTGGGTTCCGGTTATCACATCATTCAGTCGAAAATTGCGGTAGGCTCTGGCGGTCTTTATGGAAAAGGCTGGCTCAATGGTACCCAGTCACATCTCGAGTTTTTGCCCGAGCGTTCTACCGATTTCATTTTTGCCGTTTTTAGCGAGGAGTTTGGGCTAATTGGTGTGCTGCTGCTGATGTTGCTCTATAGCTTCATACTATTGCGCGGCCTTTATATTGCTACCGAGGCACAGGGCACCTTTGGGCGTCTGCTGGCGGCGGGCCTGATTCTGACCTTCTTTATCTATATCTTCGTCAATATGGGCATGGTGATTGGCCAGTTGCCGGTGGTCGGCGTACCCCTGCCACTGATCAGTTATGGAGGCACCTCTCTGGTGACTCTGATGGCTGGTTTCGGTATCCTCATGTCTGTCCACACACACCGGAGGTTGTTGTCTCATTGAACAATAAACACACCGTATGTTCACTCGTTCTGTTATTCAGTCTGTTTCTAACCCAGACAGTTGTCCAGGCCGCTAGCGCGCTGAACGCTGCAGAGCTTGAATCCTTCATCAGTGAGATGTCATCCGAACCCGGTTTTGAGCGCGCACAATTGCAAACACTGTTTGCCGAGGCACGTCTCAAGCAGAAAATCATTGATGCGATTTCAAGACCTGCCGAAGGCAAGCCCTGGTATGAATACAGAAAGATTTTCCTGACCGAAAAACGTATTAATGGCGGTGTGAAGTTCATGCAGCAGAACGCCGCCACATTGCAGGAGGCCGAGGAAAAATACGGCGTACCGCCACAGATGATAACGGCGATCATCGGGGTCGAGACCTACTATGGTAAACACGCCGGTAACTACCGTGTCATCGATTCGCTTTCGACGCTGGCATTCAACTACCCGAAACGCGCCCGTTTTTTCCGTAGTGAACTGAAACATTTTCTGCTTCTGGCGAAAGAGCAGGGGTTTGATCCACTTGAACTAATGGGATCCTATGCGGGTGCGATGGGGATGCCACAATTTATTTCCAGTAGTTACCGCAGTTATGCGGTTGATTTTGACGCCGATGGCAAGAGTGACATCTGGCAGAATCGTAAGGATGTGATCGGCAGTGTGGCGAATTATTTCAGGCGACACGGCTGGCAGCCGGGAGAACCCGTCGCGGCGCGCGCACTGGTCGAAGGTGAGGCGTATCAGGTAATGCTAGATAAGGGCATGAAACCCTCCACCGAACTTAACAAGGTGCCGAAGGGTGTTCGTTCCCTGGCAGAACTTGCAGGCAATCCAGAGGTCAGTCTGATAGAACTGAATATGGGACCTGAAAACCAGTACTGGCTGGGACTCAATAATTTTTATGTTATTACGCGCTATAACCACAGCGAACTATATGCCATGGCCGTTTATCAGTTATCGCAGGAGATACTGCATCGCTATGTTCAACAGGTTACACCCTGAGCAAGTTATGACAGGGAAAATCACGACAATGCGCCGTTTACCAGCCTGTCTGTTACTGTTGTTGGTGACGCTGATATTGTCATCCTGCGGTACGGTGACGGACAAGGATCGTGGTCCATCAAGGGACGTGGATGTCACGCAGGTGCCAGATGCGGTACCACGCAAGGAACCGAAAAGCCGTTACGGTAATCCAAAATCCTACGTCGTTTTTGGTAAACGTTATTACACCATGGATAGCAGCGATGGCTTTTCGCAGCGAGGCATAGCCTCCTGGTATGGTGAGAAGTTTCACGGGCGAAAAACCTCCAGCGGCGAAGTCTACGACATGTATCAAATGACTGCCGCGCACAAGGAACTACCCTTGCCGACTTATGTGCGCGTGACGAATGTGAGCAACGGCCGACAGGCGGTTTTGCGGGTAAATGATCGGGGTCCGTTCCATGGGAATCGTGTCATCGACCTGTCTTACGCGGCGGCAAAGAAGCTTGATATCGTCGCTAAAGGAACCGCTCTGGTTGATATACAGGTGATTGATGGTCATACACCCGCAACCACACGTCCGGTTGCGCCGGTGCGTGTCGCAGATGCTGGCGGGCCAGTACCATTTCATTTGCAGGTCGGTGCCTACAGTGATTTAAAAAATGCAGAAGATATGCGGGAAAAAATCCGCTATCTGATTAATGAGCCGGTCGGAATCCTGGAGGCTTCCAGTAATGGACGCAAATTGTTCAGGGTGCGAATTGGTCCCTTACTTACGATTAATGCATCAGATGTGATCGTGAGGACATTATCTGATGCCGGTATCGGGGATTATCTGGTTGTTTTCGACTAGACTCCCAGTGCTTAACTATGCGGCCAGTCAGGCGGCGACAAATTTCTATTTATCATCTCTCAGTCAGTAAAATCATCTACCCATGAAGTCAAAAATTTTAAGCAGTCTCTTCCTGATATTATTTTCTACCGGTGTGTCTGCCGTACCTGCGCCAGTACCTCCAACCGTTGAAGCGAGTTCCTATGTATTGATGGACCACCATACCGGGAAGATTCTCGCGGAACAGCAAAGCGATGAAAGGGTGGAACCGGCCAGCATTACCAAAATCATGACCGCCTACGTGGTCGCTAGCGAACTAAAGGAAGGGAATATTACCCTCGAAGATCGGGTCGTTATCAGTGAAAAGGCCTGGCGCATGGAAGGCTCGCGTATGTTCATTGAGGTGAATACGCAGGTCAGTGTGTCGGATTTGCTGCATGGTGTGATTATCCAGTCAGGCAATGATGCCAGTGTCGCTCTGGCCGAGCATGTCGCAGGCAGCGAAGAGAGTTTCGCCTCGCTGATGAATTATCATGCCGAAAAACTCGGCCTGGAGAATACCCATTTCGTCAACAGCACTGGCCTGCCTCATAAGGACCATTACACCAGCGCTCATGATATGGCCGTTCTGGCATCAAGTTTTATTCGCCGCTTTCCCACTATCTACGAGTGGTTTTCGATTCGTGAATATGAATACAACAGTATAAAACAGAGTAATCGGAATAAACTGTTATGGCGTGATGAGTCGGTTGATGGGGTGAAAACAGGGCATACTTCCTCCGCTGGCTATTGCCTGGTCGCCTCAGCCGAACGTGAACAGATGCGTCTTATTTCCGTCGTGCTTGGATCGAACAGTGTGAAGAAACGCACCTCCGCCAGTCAGGCGTTGTTGAATTTTGGGTTCCGTTTTTATGATACGCATCGTTTGTATAAAGCACATGAATCCGTCACCACGGTTAAGATCTGGAAGGGTGAGAGAGAAGCACTTGATCTGGGGGTCGATAGAGATCTGTATATCACCATCCCGCGCGGGCAGTATAAAAACCTGAATGCCTCGATGCAGCTTGATGAACAGATCATGGCGCCAGTGACTGCCGGGCAGCAGAAAGGCCTGCTAACAGTGACCCTGGGGGATCAGACCTTGATCGAACAACCGCTGCTGGCACTAGGCATGGTCAAGGAAGGCAGTATCATTGAACGCTGGTCCGATCAGGTTCGACTGATGTTCGAATAGGAGTTAAGCGTGTCACAGGTGTATCTCAACGGGCAGTATCTTGCCATTGAAGAAGCCAGTATCCCGGTGCTGGATCGCGGCTTTATATTTGGCGATGGTGTGTATGAAGTGATTCCGGCCTATGCGGGCAAACTGTTCCGCTTTGAAGAACATATGCGACGTATGGAAAATAGCCTGAAGGCCGTGCGTATTGAAAATCCACTGAGCGCAATGGACTGGCGTGAGATGCTGGAGACCCTGATCGAACTTAATGGTGGCGGCAATCAGTCCATCTACTTTCAGATTACGCGTGGTGTGGCGGCTCGTGATCACGTACTCAACGTGAAAATTTCCCCGACCCTGTTTGCCATGAGTCACCCTCTGGCAGACAAGACCACGGCCGAACCAGTAGCGGCGATAAGTTGTGAGGATATTCGCTGGCAGTTCTGCAACATCAAGGCGATTTCATTGTTACCCAACATTATGCTGCGTCAGCAGGCAGTGGAGCAGGGCGCCTACGAGGCGATCCTGATCCGCGATGGTCTTGTCACAGAAGGGGCTGCGAGTAACGTGTTTATCGTCACGGATGGTGTGATAAGAACGCCGGTGAAGAATCAATATCTGCTGCCGGGTATTACCCGCGATCTGTTGCTGGAGTTGCTACAACAGGCCGGTTTGCCACATGTTGCAAATGATATCACCGAACAGGAACTATCGAATGCGGATGAAATATGGCTGACCAGTTCGACCAAAGAGATCGTGCCGGTTACCCAACTCAATCAACAGCCGGTTGGTAACGGCCAGCCCGGGCCTGTCTGGCATCAGGTGTGTGAGCTGTATCAGAACTTTAAACAGGCGCAACACTCGGTCTGAAAACATCATAACGCGCCACCTCTTATCAATAGCAGGCGGCATTTCGGAGAGACTTTGCATGGAAATTTTCAAGGAATTTTCTATCGAGGCCGCACATCGGCTGCCCAACCTGCCCGTAGATCACAAGTGTAGTCGCCTGCATGGACACTCATTTAAGGTCAGGGTTTATGTAGAGGGAGAGGTTGAGCAGGAGAGTGGCTGGGTGATGGATTTTGCCGAGATTAAAAAAGTCTTCAAGCCGATTTATGAACAGCTGGATCATCATTATCTAAACGAGATAGAAGGACTTGAGAATCCCACCAGTGAGGTTCTCTCCCGCTGGATCTGGCAGCAACTCAAGCCTGATCTGCCCCTCTTGTCGGCTGTGATGGTGAGAGAGACCTGTACTGCAGGTTGTGTCTACCGGGGGAGCTAGCGCTCAGTTTTTTTCCCAGCATATCAGGCGATTGTTGGCCGGCATTTCCGTATCTGAGTGGAGCTGCATCCCGACTTTTTCTAGATGTTCGTTGACGGCCTCAAAGTCACGGATCGCACTTTCCCGATCGCGTTGTTGCAACCAGCGATCAAATTCTGCATTGCTGTCGCTGGTATATTTACCCTGATAATTAAACGGGCCGTAGACGATGAGTCGCCCACCAGCAGTAAGATTGTTCCCACATTTTGTTAACAATTGTTGTACCGCACCCCAGCTCATTATGTGCAGGCTATTGGCGGTAAACACCGCATCGATCTGCAAGGCCGGCCAGTCATCGGTCAGGACATTAAAGTGTAAGGGTGGGCTCACATTTTCCAGCCGGGCGTGTTGCAGCCAGGCATGAATGCCTGCGTGTGAGTCAATCAGGTCGCTGGTATGCCAGGTGAGATGGGTCAGGGCATTGGCAAAATATATCGCGTGCTGTCCGGTGCCACTAGCTATCTCCAGTACCTGTCGTGATGCAGCTAAAAGGCCGATGAGTTCGGCCAGAATTGGTGCACTGTTTCTTTCACAGGCCGGTGCATTTGGCAGGTTCATGTACGAATACCGTGGCCCTTGTTCATCAACCTCAGGCTAATACCAAACAGAATAGAGACGAACAGTAGCATCACCACAAAGGCGGTCGTCAGATCGATATCAGACACGCCGAGAATGCTGTAGCGAAAGGTGTTGACCATATACAGGATGGGGTTGAAGAGAGATACCTTCTGCCAGAAGCCGGGTAGTAGATCGATGGAGTAAAACACACCGCCCAGATAGGTCAGTGGTGTCAGGACAAAGGTGGGTACGATGGAAATGTCATCGAACTTGTTGGCATAGATGGCGTTGATAAAACCACCCAGTGAAAACAACATGGAGGTGAGTAAAATGACCAGCAGCATAATCCCGAAATGGTGAATTGAGAGCTTGGTAAAAAACAGCGCAACCATCGTTACTACCGTACCGACGGTCAGACCACGTGCTACACCCCCGGTCATATAACCTGCAATGATGATGACGTTTGGGATCGGAGCAACCAGCATCTCCTCAATATTTTTCTGAAATTTGGAACTGAAAAATGATGACACCACGTTGGCATAGGAGTTGGTAATGATCGACATCATGATGATGCCGGGCGCAATATATTCCATGTAGCTGGTACCGCCCATGTTTCCGATACGCGAGCCGATCAAATTACCGAAGATAATAAAATACAGCGACATGGTCATTGCCGGAGGCAGAATTGTCTGCGGCCAGATACGCACGAAGCGTGAGACTTCCTTGATCACGATGGTGCGATAGGCGGTTAGGTAGAGACGTGTATTCATTCAGACCTTATTTTGTTCTTTGTCTTTACTGACCAGTTTCAGGAATAGTTCTTCCAGGCGGTTGGATTTGTTTTTCATGCTCAATACCAGCACATCCATCTGCTGCAATTCATTGAACAATGTATTCAAACCATGCCCGGCGTCGATGTCGACCTGTAGACAGGTGTCATCAACCAGGTTCAATGTATAGCCATTAATTACAGGTGGCTGAAGTAAAGGCGCGCCCAGATCCAGTATGAAAGACTGCGTCTGGATCCTCGCTAGCAGTCGTTTCATCGGTTGATTTTCGACGATCTCTCCATGATCAATGATGGCGATATGACGACACAGGTTTTCCGCTTCTTCCAGATAATGCGTGGTAAGAATGATGGTCGTACCCTGCCGGTTAATATCGATCAGGAAATCCCACATGGAGCGACGTAATTCAATGTCGACACCGGCTGTTGGTTCGTCGAGAATCAGCAGCCGTGGCTCGTGCATCAGAGCGCGGGCTATCATCAGGCGTCGTTTCATACCGCCAGAGAGCGTACGTGAAATATTATTTCGTTTGTCCCACAGATCGAGTTGGGACAGGTATTTCTCCGCCAGTTGCATTGCTCGTTTGCGTTGAATACCGTAATACCCGGCCTGATTAACCACGATCTCCAGGGGGGTCTCGAACTGTGAAAAATTGATTTCCTGAGGCACCAGGCCAATACAGGCCTTGGCCTGTTCCAGTTCGGTATCGATGTCATGTCCGAATACACTCACGGTACCGGCGGTCTTGTTAACCAGAGATGTGACGATACCGATGGTGGTGGATTTGCCCGCTCCATTTGGGCCTAAGAGGGCAAAAAAATCACCTTGCTCCACATCCAGATCGATACCCTTGAGGGCCTGAAACTGATTTTTATAGGTTTTCTGGAGATTTCGAATCTTGAGGGCTGTCATCCTGTATCACGGGAGCAAAGTCGTACAGGAATAGTACTACAGAGACCGCAATAACGGCACAGGTCTGACCATTATTGCGGGAGTCTGGTTTACGATTTAATGAATGTCAGGGTTGATCTTCAGAATCTGGTTGATTTTGTTGTGCTGAGCCTTGCCAACCATGTTGAGTGCCCTGTGCAGTTGTTGATCGCGTTGCAGCACGGAATGAAACACCTGCTTGTCGATCTTGACCAGAGAGGCGCAGTCGACACTACGTACATTGGCGTTGCGTTTGCCGGTGCTGTTGGGCAACAGGGCCTGTTCACCGAAGAAGGCGCCGCGTCCCAGATTCGCGATCAGGTTCAGTTTGCCATCCATGTCGAGAATGAAGACCTCCATCTTGCCCTCGCGAATCACATACATTGATTCTCCATCCTGTTCTTCCTGTATGACCAGGTCACCCGGCGCACAGTCGATGGTTTCAACCTGACTGCAGAGGCTCTGTAAATCATCGTCACTGAGTTTACTGAACATACGCAGCTGTTTAAGTATGCCGGAAATATCATCGCGAATATCAGAGACGCGTGGCATTGCGGTATTCGGCTTCTTATGTTTCTTTACCGCTTCAATAATGTCGTCGTGGGTGATTTTTAGCACTCTGGACGGCATTATGGCGACTACGCTGGCGGTTCTGATGCGGTCGCTGCCGTGGGTTAATACCTTCTCACCAAAGTGCTCGCCATCACGCAGCGTGCCAACGCTCATATCGCGGTTGTATACTGAGCGAATGCGAACGTCGACGGCACCTGATTCAACCACAAACATGGAATCGCCAATGTCGCCTTCCTTGACGATGATGTCACCGGGACCGAAATTGATGATTTTATGTGAAGTCAGATCATAAAGGGTGTCGATGACTTCTTCGCTCAGTTTCTCAAAAACCGGAATGCTGGATAATAGTTTTCTGCTAATCATAGGTTGTCTTACCCCCGTATCGGGAAGTAACTCTTGTTGCCTGTCTAAGCTGATCTTGCGACCTCAGCAGGTGTTTTGTAAGGTCGCGATTTTCTATTCGTGACGAGATTCACACACAAATTGTCGGATAAAATTAAAGTCTCTGAATTTACTGATAACACGGTCACAGATGCCCTGCTACAGGGCGCACTTGTGACCCCTGCTTTCGTCTATGACCTGAATCGTATCCAGCAGCAACTTGAGCTGTTATCCGGCCTGTCCAGGCGTACTGGCTGTCGTCCTATTTACTCAATCAAGTCCCAACCCTGCGAAGCCATACTGGAACTGGTTGGTGAGACACTGCATGGCGTATCGGTGAGCTCCCTGTATGAAGCCCGCTGGGCACGTGAGCGGCTGGGAGCGTCTGCCAGTCTAAACCTGACCACCCCCGGACTACGCGCCGATGAGGCT
>JBFIID010000018.1:0-17587 GCA_041601415.1 Gammaproteobacteria bacterium | reverse complement strand
CTGCTTCCCTTTGCTGCAACTGCAACGCATCAGCCACCGCACGATGAAAGTTTTGCGGTGGAATGTCTGTCCTGTCATGTACCGCACGGAGCAGCGGGAAATATTTTATTGCGAGCCGACACCGTGCCTGCGCTGTGTATGAGTTGCCATGTCCCCGGTGATCAGGCCAGTGCACTGCCATTCAGTGATAGTGATCAGGCGATTCCCGGACAACTGGGTACTTCCCACCGCTTTGATTCTGGCACCTCGGGCCATGTCGAGCCAGAGTTGAGCAACGCCTCATCCGGTGAGTTACGTTCCGCCGGTACGTTTACCGGGCGCATTGAAAAACGCTACACCATTACTATTTCTACCGGCGGAGCGGTTGGTGTCGCGACGTTCGACTGGATTGATAATGAAGGTAACAACGCGAGCGGAATTACCACCGGCAGTGATGTGGTTCTGGCGGATGGACTTCAGCTCGTTTTTAACGATGGCCTGATCGCGCCATCCTTTTTCCCCGGTGACAGTTACACACTCTACGTGCAGACAGATCTGCGCCTGCCGGTTTTTAATGATGCTCCGGATTTCGAAGATGAAATGGCTCGGCGTCTGGCCTTTCTCGGGCCGCGCAATCCCGACCGCAGTCACGATACGACTTTCGCCAAGGTAGTGTGTACGGTCTGCCACGATCCACACAGTCAGGATCACAAACCCTTTGATGCGAATGCGCCGCTTGATCCCACGGTCTACACGACACCGGCAAGTGGTCGTCACCTGCAACGACGCGATAACGATGAAAACCAGATGTGTCTGGTTTGTCATAGCCCGCGTGATGTCCAGAATGCGGCTGACGGTTCACACCCGGTGCGTGTTCCGATTCCCGCCAGTGCGGATTTTAAAAGCCCGACCAATCTGCCGCTCACTGCGAGTGATGAAGTGGTCTGTATGAGTTGTCACGATGTGCATCGTGCCGATTCTGGCGGAGCCAATGGGGGGGCGGGTGACGGTTATTTACTGCGTGATCCGGATGGTAACCCCGCGACGGGAGAAATTTCGATGGGGGATCTGTGTCTGCAATGCCATAACCTGGCCGGAGACGGAACAGAAACCACCATTACCGAACTGACCGGATCACATTTTGATACTACCGCTGGCGTACTCTGGCCGGGCGGGCAATACGGTTCCAGCTTCCCTGCGCATTCAGAAGAATACACGGGCTACTGTGTAAACTGTCACTGGCCGCATGGCTGGCCTGATAACGATGCACCGGCGCAGGACTTCCCGCGTCTGTGGGTTGAACGTTATGACACGACGAGCACCGGGGCCGATCCGGACGATGCCGAAGATCTGTGCATGACCTGTCACGACGCCGCGCCAGCGACCAGTAACATCCGTGCCGAATTTAACAAGGGAACAAACAATCTTGCTGCTAACCCGAATGCCGATGTGTTCCACCACCCGATAGTAGATTCCGAGCAAAACATCGGCGCCGGACGCTCCGTTGAGTGCATCAATTGTCATAACCCGCACAGGGCGACGAATGCTGATCGTCATGCTGGCGTGTCGGGCGTTGACATCAATGGGCAGGCGATCGCAGCAGGTAGCCAGACGCTTGATCAAGAGCAACTCTGCTGGAAGTGTCATGGTGATACGTTCAACGCTACACGACCCAATACCTCGAACAAGCGTCTGGATATGCAGACCACTAATAGCGCCTATCATCCAATCGTTCAGGCCGGACGAAACCAGTCCGCCAATCTGGCAGCGCAACTGACGGCTGCCGGGCTTAACACGACATCAACGATTCGTTGTACCGATTGCCACAATAGCAATGCCTTTGCAGGAACGAGTGGCGTCGTCGTCGATAGCACGGCTAATACGGTAGGCCCGCATGGTTCTACCTTTGCGCCGATTCTGCGAGCTAATTTTGGTCGTAACTTCACCGGCTCAGGTAACTGGAACAATAACAATGCCAGTCTGTGTTTTGGTTGTCATGATCAAAATGCCTTAATGAGTCGACGCCGGGCTGACGGAGCACGCACTAATTTTTATGACAGCCTCAACGGTAAGGATAACCTGCACTGGTTGCATCTCACCGACAAAGACACCACCAATTCGTGCATGTCCTGTCACTATGACATTCACAGCAACATCTCTGCAGACAATACCCAGTACCGCATTGATGGCACCCTGTACAACGACAATGCAGCGGTTTCTGCCGCCAGGATTAAAACCCATATGGTTAACTTCGCACCGGATGTCGGTACTTATAACGATGACGGAGTTAACCGCGCCAAACCAGAATGGCGATTGAATACGGCGAATGGGGAGCGTCAGTGTTATCTGTCCTGCCATGGAGAAAACATGGCCGGTGAGACCGGTGATGGCGGCAGGGTTGCCGAGTACCGCCCCCCTGCTGGTGATGAACCGAACTGGAATTATTAATCGGCTCCAGTCTGTTCGGGTCAGTGCTGTAAAGTCCAGGAACATCAGGGGTGAGTGTCTGTGACACTTATCCCTGATGTTTTCCTCCTGACAGTGGCAATCCACGCTATAAACCTGTCCAGAGCACACATCCGCAGGTGTTCGAATCCTGCCATATACCCCATATGGGTGATGTGTATAGCAACATCCTCAACTACACTTCCCTGATCGTTATTGCGTGGCAGTCTGCAGTTACGAGACTGCGACAGCAGGGGGGCTGGGCTGATCAAGCGTGGCTCCGATGTTGGAACAGAGGTGTTTTTTTATCAATTTCTGGTCGATGAATCCTAAAACAGCCAATCTCGCCATCATGTTTGCCGACATTAGCGGCAGCTCTCGTCTGTACGAAAACCTCGGTGATATTACTGGCAGGCATACCGTGTGTGAGTGCCTGGATGTGATGAGCAGGGTGATCGATCGCAACGACGGTGTTGTGATCAAAACCATTGGCGATGAAATCATGTGCACCTTTCCCAGCGCCGATGCTGCTGCAAAAGCAGCCTGTGAAATGAATCGCAAACTGGACGACGATATTACAGGTCGTGCGCCTGATATGGAGGGGCTATCCATCCGTGTCGGTTTGCACTTTGGTTCGGCGATACTGGAGGGTGGTGATGTACATGGCAACGCAGTCATTGTCGCTGCCAGAATGGCCTCATTGGCAAAAGCCGATCAGATCATTACGACCCAATATACGGTTGATCATCTCTCTGAGGAGATCCGTTTCAAGACGCGTCTGATTGATCACACAGCGGTTAAAGGCAAGAAAGATGCGATCGATATTTTCGAACTCAACTGGCAGGATGATGTGACGGCCATGTCTACGGATGTGGTTAACCAGGAAGTCGATACCTCGGTGATGCGTCTGGTCTATCGCACGCGCGAAATCCTCATTAATGAGAAACAGTCAACCGTCGTCCTGGGGCGTAGCACACACTGTGATCTACCGATTGATGAGAGCCTTGCGTCAAGACAGCATGTTCGGCTTGAGTGGCGCAGAGGAAAGTTTTTCATCATTGACCAGAGCACCAATGGCACCTATATCAAACAGGAAGGCTGTGCAGAGACCTTTCTAAGAAGGGAGGCAACACCGATTAGTGGCAAAGGTCAGATCAGTCTGGGACGATCATTTGATGAGAATCCCCTTGAGGTCGTTAGTTATCAACTTGAAGAAACTTCCGTATAGAACAGTCCAGCGACTCTCATTCTGAGAGTGTTTTTCCGCGTTGACTATCCAGGATCAACAGCTACGCACTCCGACACTTGTAGAGTAGGAAGAATGAACGGGTTCTTTAATTTGAATCCGAATTCGCACTATAATAAAAAACTCTTAGGTTGGCATAATCAGACAATTTATCTTTTTTAACAATCGCTTATGCGCATGTGGCGCCTCAGCGCAGTCTTGCCCAATACGTCTGTATGTAGTTTTTGTCTCTATTGTCGATAGAGTTAGAACGTAATATTTTCATTCAGGATACTCAATTAGTCCGCAGCATCTCACCGCATGAATAAAAGATACCCATCTATCATTGTTTTGCTTTTCGGCATTGGCTTCTATTTCTATCAATCCACGTTTTTAGTCAGAATAAATGATGATGATGTTGATATGTACAGCTTTCTATCGGAAGGCACTATTACGCTGACGGTGTTTTTTTTGTTGAGCAATCTTCATCGGCTTCAGGATAATGAAAGTGTCTATCATTATTTAAGTCTGGGGTTTTCTCTGCAATTTATTGCACTCCTCACAGACGCACTGGATGAGCTATTCGAGCATCCAAAATTATTAACCACCATATCGGAAGACCTGTTTCAGGTCCTGGGTTTCGTCATCGTTCTTATCGGCATAAGCAAATGGATTGAGTTTAGCCGGGGGCAAACGGAAGAATTAAGAAAGCTTGCTACGACTGATGGATTGACCGGATTGTTTTCACGTCGATATTTCCAGGAAAAAGTATCCGAAGAGTTTCACAGGAAGAAACGGACGAATAATGATTTTTCTATACTCATGATAGATGTCGACAAATTTAAAAACATTAATGATAAATATGGACATTCGGTAGGTGATGAGGTTTTACAAAAGGTTTCAGGTGAGATAAAAAGCTGCATTCGCAAAACAGACACCATTGCCCGTTGGGGTGGGGAAGAATTTATTGTTCTTCTGGTCGATGCAGATAAAAACATTTCTTCCAGAATTTCTGAAAAAATTCGACAGAGGGCAGAAGCTTTAGTGATTGTTGTTGGCGATGATGAGCTCAAAATCACCGTGAGTATCGGTACAACGCTCTCAAGTCATACGGATGATTCGACGGATAACATTATCAATAGAGCAGACAATCTTCTTTACTCGGCAAAGCAGAATGGCAGAAACTGTGTAGCACTAGATTGTTCCTAAGCCCGATCGTATACAGGTGATTATCGTCTCAATCAGAACCGATCAGTATTTTACGGATCTGTTTCACCCCGGCCCATACCATTAGTGCGATCACCGGCACGGCAATGCCAGCACCAATATTACTATCAACAGGAACACCTGTGGCCTTCAGTCCCTTGAGGGCATAGCTCACCAGCCCTACCAGGTAATAGGTGATCGCGACTACCGAGAGTCCTTCCACGGTTTCCTGCATACGTAACTGCAGCATGGCGCGTTTGTCCATCGAGGTGAGCAGGTTCTGGTTCTGTCTTTCCAGCTCGACCTCTACGCGAGCGCGGAGAATACTGGCAACACGGTCTACGCGTCTGGAGAGAGATTCCTGACGGGCGGCTGTTGATTCGCATGTACGTACTGCTGGTGTGAGTCGTGTGGTGATGAATACGGTGAATGTCTGCATTCCTTCAATACGTTGTTCACGCAGGTTTGTGAGTTTTCTTTCGACCAGATGGTGATAGGCGGTGCAGGCATCAAAGCGGTAACTGGTGCGTGCGCGGATCTGTTCGACCTCCGCAGCCAGTTTTGAGAGGCGTTCCTGCAACTCGGTATCTTTTGCGGTGCCATGATCATGCCCCATCTCCTGTGACAACTTGGCAAGTTCCTGATCGATACGGCGTAGTGTCGGGCTGATTTCCTGGGCAACGGGCAGCGAGAGCAGGGCCAGCATCCGGTATGAGCTAATTTCAAGAAACCTCTGTACCTGGCGGCCGACCTGGTGGGGTGTCATTTTGAGGTTGTACAGCATGACCCTGGTAAAGCGGTCTTCATGGATACGCAGATCTGAGTAGATGCGTCCGCGTCCATCGGTTATCTGGCCCCCGAACAGGGGATTGTTATTGAACAGTGGGCCTATAGCATCGTCGCTGATATCCAGTGTGTCTACGGGGACTACGGCGAAGTGTACTGCCGTCAATACCTTGCCGGGGAGGTTGGCGATCCAGTCTGCAGGTACCAGGTCGATGACCGGGTTCTCAAACGGTGAATCAAATTCCCCCTGCCTGAAGAAGGTATAAGAGCAAAACTCCGTATGTCTTTCCCATTTCAGACGAAAATCACCAAAGTCTGCACTGAAATGTTTAGCGCTGGGTGCGGGTGGGTCTATGCCGTATTGCTTACAGAGTATGCAGAGGTGCACACAGTCTAGCTGGGCGGAATGCTCATCGCTGACCAGAGCCAGATGAGAGCCTCGTTCGGGTGCATGCAGGGCCTGTGGTGTCCGGGCATGCATCTCATTAAACAGATCCTCCCGTTGTGGGTGTTCTTTAATTATTATCATTATTGACTGACCCTTGTTGTGGTGAATACGACGCAGCCGATGTGGGCAAAAGTAACAGCATGCATCATTCTAAAGTAGAGCATCGAGGAATCCCACTTGTACTGCTTTCTAAAACGGCCATACGAACAGAATCATCGGAATCGAAACCACCACCACAAGAATCTCCAGCGGTAAGCCCATCCGCCAGTAATCACCAAATCGATAGCCGCCAGGCCCCATCACCAGGGTATTGTTTTTATGCCCGATGGGGGTCAGGAATGCGCAGGATGCGGCAATCGCAACGGCCATCAGGAACGGATCCGGGTTAACCCCAAGACGCGTCGCAATATCAAGGGCGATCGGTGCAGCAATGATAGTGGTCGCGGTATTGTTCAGAACATCCGACAAGGTCATGGTGACTATCATCAGCAGGGTTAGTACAAGCACCGGCCCGTAACCCTCCGCGATGTTGATTATTTCCTGTGCGATGAGTGCCGTGCCACCCGATGCCTCCAGCGCCGAACCGATGGGGATCATGGAACCCAGTAACACAATCACCGGCCACTCAATCGAGCTGTAGATCTCTCTCAGGGGTACGATGTTAAAAGCGATCATGGTGATACAGACCAGGGCCAGCGCCTCTGGCAGACCAACAAGACCTGTTGTTGCGGCGGTGATGGCGGCTGCAAAGCTGCCCACAGTAACCCATGCCTTATGGCGTTGAATGACCTTTAAGTCTCTCTCCTGAAGTGGCAGGCCGCCGAGCCAGGCGAGTACGTCGTTAAGCGTTTCTGTCGGGCCTAACAGTAGTAATACATCGCCTGCACGTATGGGTAACTTTCTGACCCGCTCGCGAAAGGTCTTACCCTGACGTGATACACCTAACAGGGTCACCCCATGACGAGACAGCAACTGCAGGCTGTGTGCAGAGCGACCATGAATTCTTGCATTTTCCGGTATCACTGTTTCTATCAGCGTGAGGCCCTCGGCTGTGAGACCCTGATGCTTTTCCGAACCGACATACTCAAGACCCAGCGTACCGACAAAGGCATCTATTTCAGCCGCATTGGCTTCAATCACGATGATGTCTGCCACGCGAATTTCTTCTGTACGCGCCTGACCTGGCAGGCGTTTACCATTTCTTACCAGACCAATAATGGCAACATCCACATCTTCCGCGAGCGTATCCAGATCACGGATCCGCTGTCCTACAACGCTTGAGTTTTCACCGACGCGAAGTTCGGCGACATAGTTCTGTATCTCGAACAGAGCGGCCGTCGGACCTTTGTTATGCTTTGTGTCAGCACTGGCAACCGGTATGAGTCGCCAGCCCACCAGTGCGATAAAAACGACACCAACGAATGCGGTAACAAGACCTACGGGGGTGAAATCAAACATACCAAAGGGTTCGCCGAGGGCCTGTTCGCGAAAACTGGCAATAATAATATTCGGAGGTGTGCCGATGAGTGTGATCATGCCACCCAGGATAGAGGCAAACGACAGGGGCATTAAACTCATTGCAGGAGTGCGTTTCGCTTTCGCTGCGGCCTGCATGTCAATCGGCATCAGCAATGCGAGAGCCGCCACATTATTCATCACCGCAGAGAGGATGGCCGCGACACTCGACATGATGCCGATATGGGCAAATAAGGATCGACCACTGTCAATGATGTGCCTGGCAATCAATTCTATCGCACCGGAATTGGAGAGTCCGCGACCAACAATCAGCACCAGTGCAATGATCACGGTGGCATGATGGCCAAAGCCTGAAAAGGCCTTTTCTTCGGGAACTACCCCGATAACAACAGACAGTATTAATGCGCCGAAGGCGATGAGATCGTAACGGATCTTTCCCCACACCAGCAGTGCAAAAATAACCGCCAGTAGACCAAACAAAATGATTTGATCCTGTGTCATACGATTTCCCTTTTAGATGGCAAAACAGCGTTTTTTTGTGTCTGTATTTTGTTAAGCAAAAGGTCTTACGCCCAGCAGCGACTCATGTAACCAGAAGACAATAGCCAGATAGATAGCCAGACCAGCGACAAGCACGATGACATCATTCGCTCTGGATTCGGGTGCACCGGGCAGTGGGCGCGATGTACGTTTTCTCATCGAGATGCGATCGACAATACCCCATAAAAGAAATGTGCCGAACAACAGGGTGTCGGCCAGGTTACCGTTGACTAACAGGTGTGCCAGAGCCCAGAGAATAAGTCCAACTAGCTGCGGATGTTTGATCGACTTAGAGATCCTGCCGGGAAAATACGGGGCAATGAAGAGGACGAATACGGGTAACAGCAGAACAGCGGAGAGATGAGATAACCAGCCTGGCGTGACATACAGAAGGGTAGGGGTATGCCGGGCATCGGCATAACCCCGCACGATCAGGATCAGACCGATGATCGATATAAGGGTATAGAAAATTTTCCATCCGGCCTCGCTTCTGGCGGCGAATTTGTCACGCACAGGCAGGGCGACTATGGAGATTGAGTGCATACCGATAAACAAAAAAAGACCTAACAGGAGTTGCCACATGGTGATGTTCCCTGAGTACTGGGTAAGGTTGCAGTCTACGGCAACTCGCACACATCGTGAACATGCATATCGACTTCTATCTGTACATCAATCGATAACGGTCACTCCTTATCGGCTTGAAAGTGTCAGCGTCTAATCTCACACTTCCGACTATAGAATTAGCCCCACCTTTATGCTCTTATGTTGTTCTTACATCCAATCAGCGTTAACGCCGACGCATCAACTTAGTGCTTTTACTGCTATCTGATGAGGAGACAAGATGCACGATTTACAAACCCCCCTGCGTGATAATGTTCGACTACTGGGGCAATTGCTGGGCGACACGATCAGCCGTGATCTGGGGCCAGAATTTGTTAGCAAAATTGAAACGATACGAAATCTCGCCAAAGACTCGCGAAACGGGGAAGGGGATACAGAGGATCTGATTGAGGCTCTTTCTCATCTGGAAGAACATGAACTGGTGCCGATCGCACGAGCCTTCAGCCAGTTCCTTAATCTTGCCAATATTGCAGAAGAGCATCACCGGGTGCGCAGGCGTAGTAGTCTGGTGGTTACCAAATATGATCCGGATGCCCTCGACCAGGTACTGGAGCATATTCTCAGGCAGGATATCGATGCCGATACTCTACTGGCAAAGGCCGCCGAGATTCAGGTGGAACTGGTACTCACAGCACACCCCACAGAGGCGAATCGCCGCACCTTTATTCAGAAATATGAAGCAATGGCGGACAACCTCGCACGACTCGACAGGGAAGAACCACTCAGTCACGCGGCGCGTGATATTGAGGGGCGACTCCAACAGTTGATCAGCGAGGCCTGGTATACCAATGAAATCCGCAGTGAAAGGCCGACACCTGTTGATGAGGCGAAATCGGGCTTTGCAGTGATTGAAAACTCTCTCTGGCATGCTCTGCCCACCTTCCTGCGCAATTTTGATCGTGAACTACAGCGGGCGACCGGTAAACGCTTGCCCTGGCATGCTGCGCCGATTCGTTTTGCCTCGTGGATCGGCGGTGATCGTGATGGCAACCCTAACGTCACTGCGAAAGTGACCGATCAGGTTTTACTCCTGTCACGTTGGGTTGCAGCCGATCTGTTTCTGAACGACATCAAGCAATTGATCCATGAGCTTTCCATAAATCGTGCCAGTGATGAACTACTGGCGCAGGTCGATGATGCGAGGGAACCCTATCGTGCCATCCTTAGAGAGGTGCGCAGGAAACTTAAAAATACCCGTCAGTGGGCAGAAGAATGTGCCCTGCTGGGCTGGCATCCATTGGAAGATGGCTATCTGATCAACGACGAGTTTTTACAACCCCTGCTGATATGTGACCGGTCCCTGCGTGAATGCGGCATGGATGTCATCGCCGATGGTTGTCTGAGAAATACCCTGCGTCGTATCTCGGCCTTTGGCCTTACCCTGGTGCGGCTTGATATACGCCAGAATTCCGAGCGGCATGCGCAGGTTTTTGAAGAGCTGGTTGCTTACTATGGTCAGGGTAATTATGCCGGGTGGCCAGAAAGCGAGAAACAGGAATACCTGCTGCGTGAGCTGCAGAATCGCCGCCCCTTATTCCCGCGTGACTGGCAGCCCAGCGCCGAGGTACAGGAAGTGCTGGATACCTGTGCCGTGGTTGCTCGTCAGGATCAGGACTCCCTCGGCAGTTACGTCATTTCGATGGCATCCAGTCCCTCGGATGTTCTGGCCGTAGTACTCCTGTTGAAAGAGATGGGCATTCGCTTCCCGATGCGTGTCGTTCCCCTGTTTGAAACCCTGAATGATCTGGATAACGCGGCCGATTGTATTTCAACATTACTGGATATCGACTGGTATCGGGATCACATTGGAGGACATCAGGAAGTCATGATTGGCTACTCCGACTCGTCAAAAGATGCGGGTACACTGGCCGCCACCTGGGGACAATATCGTGCCCAGGAGGCCCTGACCCGTGTCTGTCATGAACGCGATGTGCGGCTGACCCTGTTCCATGGGCGCGGTGGTACGGTGGGTCGTGGTGGTGGCCCCAGTCAGTCGGCGATTCTGTCGCAGCCGCCGGGTTCGGTGGATGGCAGTTTAAGAGTGACCGAACAGGGCGAGATGATCCGCTTCAAATTCGGCATGCCGGAACATGCCGTGCGCAATATGGAGCTGTACGCCGGCGCCGTGCTCAGGGCGAGCCTGATACCGGCCCCGGCACCCTCTCCCGAGTGGCGGGAACTGATCAGCGAGATGGCTCTCGAAGCCGAGCAGATCTATCGTTCACTGGTGCGGGATACACCGGAGTTTGTCGCCTATTTCCGGCAGGCCACTCCGGAGCAGGAGCTGGCCAAGTTGCCGCTGGGTAGTCGTCCGGCCAAACGGAAGGCCGATGGGGGGGTGGAGTCTCTCAGGGCGATTCCCTGGATTTTCGCCTGGACCCAGATTCGACTGATGCTGCCGGCCTGGCTGGGTAGCGCAGCGATTAGCAATGCACTGAACAGCGAGCGGCGGGAACTGCTGATGCAGATGCGCCGTGACTGGCCCTTCTTCAGGTCCTATACCGATATGCTGGAGATGGTGCTTGGCAAAACCGAACCTGAAATCGCCGCCTATTATGAGCACAGACTGGTGGATGCGGAGTTGCATCCTTTAGGCACAATCTTGAGAGGACGCCTGCGTGATGCCTGTCAGATGATCCTCGAACTAACGGGCAGTAAAGAGTTGCTGGAGTCTAACCCGGTTGTGCGGCAGTCCATTGATGTGCGTAATCCCTATGTCGACCCCCTGCATTACCTGCAGGCCGAATTGCTGTTCCGCGATCGCAATACGCCGAATGAAACCGTAGAGCAGGCCCTGATGGCGACCATGACGGGAATCGCTGCGGGGATGCGTAATACGGGTTAGCAGGCTGGCAAACCAGTCCGGTAACGGACTGGCAGTCATTAGCTGCAGACCGATATACTCCGGTTCCAGACGTATCAGATAAATAGAGAACCGAGAATATTGAGATGACAAACCCGGATGATGACGAAACCCTGCTGGAATTTCCCTGCGATTTTCCGATCAAGGCAATGGGCCATGCCGATACCGATTTCGATCTGCTGGTGGTAGAGCTGGTGCGCAAACATGCGCCCGATCTGAGTGAAGGCGCGGTGAAGACGCGACCGAGTAAGGCCGGCACCTATGTCTCCGTAACCGTGACGGTTACCGCGACCAGCAAGGCACAGCTGGATGCCATTTATCTGGAACTGACCGCTCATGAGCGGGTGGTGATGGCGCTCTAAGACCCGCGATGGCATTAGATATTATCGATAAGGGTCTGTGTGACTACCAGAGTTGCTGGCAGGAAATGCATGACTACACCGACCAGCGTGATGCCGGGAGTGCAGACCAGCTCTGGCTGGTTCAGCACCCTCCGGTGTTCACCCTCGGGCTGGCGGGAAAGCCCGAGCATTTACTTAACCCAGGTGATATTCCGGTGGTGAAGACCGACCGGGGTGGTCAGGTGACCTATCATGGTCCCGGCCAGGTGGTAATCTATGTGCTGCTCGATATTCGCCGTCGTGCCTGGGGTATCAGGTCGCTGGTGCGATTGATTGAACAGGCCATCATCGATCTGTTGCAGGCGGAAGATATCGAAGCCGTGCGTCGTGATGGCGCCCCCGGCGTCTACGTGGACGAGCGTAAAATTGCCGCACTGGGCCTGAGAATACGCCGCGGTTGCAGCTATCACGGACTATCACTGAACGTCGATATGGATCTGGAGCCCTTCGAGCGTATCAACCCCTGTGGCTATCCGGGGCTGGAGGTAATCCAGACCAAAGGCCTGGGACTGGACTGGAGCGTAGAGCAGGCGATGCAGCAAATGAGCCGTATACTCTACGAACTGATTGAGGCAAAGCCGGGCATCGAGACTAAATGAGAGTTGCGCTGTCAGGCCCGAAAACCCAGAATAAGCCCCTTTTTTTAGAATTCAGCTTCAGGTAAATGATTATGGCAAAGGCAGGCAAGGCAGAACGCGGTGCAGACAAGGTAGCCAGAATCCCGGTTAAGGTCGAACCGACAGTGGGGCCACTGGCCCGCAAGCCTGCCTGGATCCGCGCCAAAGCGCCTAGCCACCCTGAAGTTCTGCGCCTGAAAAAACTGCTACGTGATCAAAAGCTGGTCACCGTCTGTGAAGAGGCCTCCTGTCCTAACCTGGGGGAATGTTTCGCCCACGGTACGGCAACATTTATGATCATGGGTGAACTCTGCACCCGTCGTTGCCCCTTCTGTGATGTTGCGCATGGTCGTCCACTGCCACTGGATGCCGAAGAGCCCCAACGCATCGCCAAAACCATTGAGACAATGGGACTGAAGTACGTTGTGATCACCTCGGTGGATCGCGATGATCTGCGTGATGGTGGTGCGGGACATTTCGTTGAAACCATCAGTGCGGTGAGAGAGTTGACCCCCGAGGTGCGCATCGAGGTACTGGTTCCGGATTTCCGTGGTCGCATGGACAAGGCGCTGGATATACTTGAACAGTCACCGCCGGATGTGTTTAACCATAACCTGGAATCTGTGCCGCGCCTGTATAAGCAGATCCGTCCCGGTGCAGACTATGCCTGGTCGCTGAATCTACTCAAACAGTTCAAACAGCGACATCCCGATGTACCCACCAAATCCGGCATCATGCTTGGTCTGGGTGAGACCATCGACGAGGTGAAAGAGGTTCTGCGTGACCTGCGCGCACACGATTGCGAGATGATTACCCTGGGCCAGTACCTGCAACCGAGTCGGAGTCATCTACCGGTGGATCGCTATGTCGAGCCGTCCGAATTCGAGGCACTGGCAAACTTTGGTAATGAACTTGGTTTCACCAACATGGCCAGTGGCCCGATGGTTCGTTCTTCATACCATGCCGACATGCAGGCGCAGGGCAAGACTGTCTCCTAGCAGGTGGCTGGACGTGAAGCCGCAGTTGTCGTGACTGTAAACCAGTACAGTGCTTTCATTTAAACCGGCATGATTTCAATCGAACTGCTGCAGATCATCAAGATCCTGATCCTGCCACCGGCACTGCAGTTCCTGTTGTTACTGGGCGGTGTGCTGTTGCTGAAACGGAGCAGGAGAATGGCCCTCACATTACTGTCACTGGCGCTGCTGTCACTGTATTTACTCAGTCTGCCTGCCGTGGCACGTCAACTGGCGCAAGCGATTGAAATCTACCCGCCACTGGATCTCAGTGCACCCGCCGTGAAACAGGCCGGTGCGATCGTCATTCTGGGTGCCGGGCCGTATGCCAATGCCCCTGAATACGGCGGTGATACCAGTTCTTCCCGACAGCTAGAGCGACTGCGCTATGGCGCACTGCTGCACGAGAAACTGGGTTTGCCGATGCTGCTCAGCGGAGGTCGTGTGCTGTCGACCGGGCCTTCCGAAGCCGAGATCATGCAGCAGACCCTGGTGCAGAGTTTTCAGCAGCAGGCACTGTGGCTGGAGTCGGACAGTCGTAATACACAGGAAAATGCCGTGCGCAGTTTTGAACTCCTCGAGGCACGACATATCACCCGGATCATTCTCGTCACCCATGCCTCGCATATGCGGCGTGCGGTGTTACGTTTCGAGCAGGCAGGTTTCAGCGTGATTCCGGCACCCACAATATTTAAATCGGTACGTGGTTATTCAGGCAGTCTTGCTGAGTGGCTGCCTGCATCCCATGCACTGCATACCAGCACGGTGATGTTGCACGAGGTGTTTGGATTGCTGGCCTTGCGTCTCGGTCGCTAGCTGGCGACGGTGGGAGGGGTGAATGTTGCAAAGTCCTCAACGCTGACCGGTTTACTGTAATAGTAGCCCTGTGCCTCTGCGCAACCGGCATCACGCAGAAAGTTTGCCTGTTCCAGTGTTTCCACACCCTCTGCAATCACAGTCAGCCCCAGGCTGTTACCCATCGCGATAAGTGCATTCGAGATTGCCACGTCGTTTGCATCATGGGGGATGTCGCGGACAAAGGACTGATCGATCTTGAGTTTGTGGATCGGCAACTCCTTAAGATAGCTGAGTGATGAGTAGCCGGTACCAAAGTCATCAATCGCCAGAGTGACGCCCATCTCCCGGAGTTCATTCAGTTGAGAGATAGTTGATTCGGCCTGTAGCATAATAAATCCTTCCGTGACCTCCAGTTCCAGATGGCTGGCTGACAGTCCTGTCTCAGCCAGCACGCTACTGACAATGTTCACCAGATTGCCATGCTGAAGCTGTGGCCCCGCAATATTCACCGCGACACGACCGAATTCCACACCCTGCTGTAGCCAGGTAACGGCCTGCTCACAGGCGGTACGTAATACCCATTCACCGATGGGGTGAATCAGACCGGACTCTTCTGCCAGGGGAATAAATTTGATCGGCGATACTGCGCCCAGACCCGGGTGTTGCCAGCGCAAAAGGGCCTCGCAACCGATGACTCGATGATTATGCAGGTCGAGCTGTGGTTGGTAAACGAGAGAGAACTGATCGCGTGTCTGTGCATGGCGCAGACTATTCTGCAGGGTTAAGCGCTCCAGTACATTTATTGTCAGTTGCTCAGTGTAGAACTGGTAGTTATTGCGCCCCTTTTCCTTGGCTCTGTACATGGCGGCATCGGCATTACGTAACAGGGTATCCGGATCCAGCCCGTCTCGAGGGTAGATGCTGATCCCGATGCTGGCCGTGACCTGGATTTCGTGGTTTTTCAGTTCTATCGGTTTCATAAACATTGCGACCAGCTTTTCAGCGGAGACACCGATGTCCTCCGCGATATCAAGGTCCTCCAGCAACAGGACAAACTCATCGCCACCAATGCGTGCAACCGTGTCATTCACGCGGATGCCGTCGACGAGTTCACGAGCCACTATCTGTAGTAACTCATCGCCGATGGAATGCCCAAGACTGTCGTTGACGTTTTTGAAGTGATCCAGATCGAGCACCAGAACAGCGAACTGTTTTTTATGACGCTCTGCCTGGTTAATAGCCTTTTCCATCAGTCCATTCAGCAACACCCGGTTAGGCAGATCGGTAAGGGCATCATGGTGTGCCAGGTGATCGAGTTTTTCCTGCGAGTTTTTAATCTGACTGATATCAGAGCAGACAGAGACATAATTAGTCATTTGCCCCGTTGAATCAGCCACAATACTAATGTTCTGCCAGACCGGGAACAGGGAACCGTCTTTGCGGCGATTCCATAATTCGCCGCGCCACTGGCCCGTTTCATTCAGTGAGCGCCACATGGTTTGATAAAAACGTTGATCCTGGCGTCCTGACTGCAAGATCCTTGGGTTTTGACCAAGAACCTCTTCACGGCTGTAGCCGGTGATTTGTGTGAAGGCGGGATTAACATCAACAATGTTCGCCTCCGGGTCGGTGACGATCACCGCCTCTGAGGTATTCGTGACCACCGAGGCGGCCAGACGTAGGTACTCCTCCGTCTCCTTGCGGTCGGTGATATCAAACAGGCA
Organism: Gammaproteobacteria bacterium; assembly: GCA_041601415.1. GTDB lineage: Bacteria > Pseudomonadota > Gammaproteobacteria > JBFIID01 > JBFIID01 > JBFIID01. The sequence continues at coordinate 1,442 of JBFIID010000018.1, read as the reverse complement.
ACCGCGAACCTGTAGAGGTTCATTCTCACCGTTTCGTTCAACAATCTGTGCCGTTACCGACAACCAGTGCACACTCTTATCAGGCCAGACTACCCGGAAATCAAAACTGTATTTGTCCCGGTTATCGCGGGAGAAAATCTGTTTTGACATTTGCAGACCAAACTCGCGATCGTCTGGGTGTAGTGCGCGCAGAAAGCACTCGACGTCCCAGTTTTCCTGAGGTTCCAGTCCAAAGAGTGCGTCATGATTTGCAGAGCGATCAGTACGTCCCTCTGCGACATGGTGTTCCCATACGGCGACCCCGGCCTGTTCGGTACTCAGGCGCAGGCGTTGTTCGCTGAGTCGCAGTGCCTCTTCGGCATTTTTTCGCGCCGATATGTCCTCTGAGAAAATAACAATGCCGCCGACTTCATGATTTGCATTTCGCCAGGGTCTGACCTCCCAACGTAACCACTGCATGTCACCATTGTCCCGCACGAAGCGGTCTTCATCCCTGGATATAATCTCTCCCGCGAGTCCGCGTTGATGTATCTCTATCCATCTGGCTGGGATTTCAGGGAACACCTCGTAATGTGATCTCCCAATCAGATCAACATCATCCAGCTGGAAGTCTGTCTTCCAGCGATGACTGACCGCGATATAACGCATCTCACGATCGAACATTGCCAGCGCGGCGGGGACATGATCAATAAAAAGACGCAGTCGTTCTTCACTTTCCTGCAACAGTTCAGCGGCGTGTTTTAACTCCGTAATATCGTGGCCGATACCGAGTACCCCGATCAGCTTGCCATCCTGGGCATAGACGGGAGATTTGGTGGTGTCCAGCAATGCCCGGTGTCCGTTATCGGCATAGGTTACCCATTCCTCATGACGACGTGCCACTCCAGTTTCTATGGTTGCCAGATCATCGGCTCTGATCATCTCGGCCTGTGCAGGCTCGACGAAGTCGTCGTCGGTTTTACCCACCAACTCGGATTCTCTGGCACTTAAAAGACGTTCGAATGCGGCGTTGCAGGCAAGGAATTGTCCTTCTGGATCTTTAAGCCAGACCAGATCCGGAATCGTGTCGATCAGGGCGCGCAGTCTTGCCTCACTGAGTTTGAGGGCATCATTGGTCTGCGTCATTGCTGTGATGTCTCTGGAGATGCCAAAGATACCAATGAGCTTGCCTTCCGTATCGACAAGAGGTCCCTTACTGGCTAGAAAGGTTCTGGTGCCCTGCGCTGTCTGGAGTGTTTCTTCAAAGGTGGAAATCTGTCCCGTGGCAATAATTTTTTGATCGTTTTCCATCACCTGCCGCGCCTGTTCGGGAGGAAAGATCACGGAATCATCCTTGCCCAATACCTGCGCCTGCGATTTGCCGATGAATTTTTCTGCCTGAGGGTTGTAGAGTAGATAACGGCCTTGCAGATCCTTGGCAAAAATCGCATCGGTGGAGGTAT
>JBFIID010000017.1:0-17904 GCA_041601415.1 Gammaproteobacteria bacterium | reverse complement strand
GTGACGGCCACCCAATGGGGGGCCTTGCGCCCATCCAGTCGATAGGTACTGATCAGGACCAGCACACCTGCGCGTTGATTTAGCCAGCCTTCAATGTGTGACTGATTAAGTTCTGCCTGAATCACTTCAACACCCGTATCTTCACATTGTTGCCGAAATTGGTGATCCACCACGCCCATGATCGACTTCTTATGCAGACTCCGCACACTTTCGATAAATAAAGGTCCGGTTTTATTGAGCCAGACCTCACAGTTAAAACCACGTCTTTGCGCTGCCAGTGCCAGCCCCAGTGGATGACAGCCGCCATGCCCCGAGGTCATGAAGATGGTGGTGGCTTCACGCCAGAGATCCAGCTCAAGATTCTGGTCAGGGCTGATACGGTTGTCTAGCCCGGCCATGCTCATCATCAAGGCAGCGGGGCCACAGGTAAAGTCCGTTGTTTGCGGATACCAGGGGACACGATGGCTGATGATGTTTTCTGGCACATGCAGTATCTGTTTCTGCATGCGCAGGGCGTCACGATGATCATCATAGTAATCGTGGTAGGTTCCAAAGGTGCGATAACCGAGCGCCTCGTAAACCGCGATGGCCGGGTAGTTATCATTGGCTACCTCGAGACGCATAAAGATGCGCCCCTGTTCGGCACAGTCGTGTTCTGCCTGTCGCATCAACTTCTGCCCCAGTTGTTGTCCACGTGTGGATGCAGCAACGGCGAGGGAATAGAGACGCGACATGCGGGTGCCGCGATGCAGCAGGGCGAGTACATAGCCGACTAATTCATTATTACGGGTGGCTACCAGGAAGATTCGGTTCTCTGCTGTCGTCCAGTGACGTAGGCGTCGCTTTGTGAGGCGATCGGTTTTGAAGCAGATCTGTTCGAGTTCATTTAGCGCATGCAGGTCATCGCTTTGCACTTCGCGGATCATCACTTCAGTCATGAGAGAGTCCCTTGATTCCCTGCTTTACGAGTTGCAGGGATCTGAACAGCACGGCATTGCGCCAGTCAGCGTCGGCCGGGCAGAAGTGTTCCACGAGCTGTGCGCGAACACTGGACTGTTGCCAGTTTGCAGGCGGACCTTGCTGCCAGGCCAGATGTTCATCAATCAGGCAATCAAACAGCGGGCCGGTACCATAGCTACCGAACTCCAGGGTCAGGAAGCAGCTACGCGGATTCATCATTCCGTGCCAGGCATAATCCAGCAGGCCGAGCTTGGGGACCGAGAATGATGAACCCCGTGCAGGCAGAGCTACCGCCGCGCCATACATCCTCCGTGCGACACTCTCACCGTCCGACTCCAGCGGGTGGTCGCAGATCAGTTCAGCATAGGCCCAGGGTCCAAGGCCACTGTGCAGATCCAGCACCAGCAGGTCTCGATCCGCCAGTTCGAATTCACTCATCAATCGCTCTATAACCTGCCGCCCATGAGCAGGCTGTGTGCCGCCAAAAAAGGGCGCGGCAGAATCGACATATTGACCACCGCTGAGAGCCACTTCGTAGGCTGTTTGCCCCATGCTTTGCTGACAGGCTGCGAGACCCTGCTGGCGCTTTTCCTTATTCTCTTCGTACAGCCAGGGACGGATTCGTGCGAAATCCGGATTAGCCGGAAGTGATGTGGAGAAGTCCACAAAATTTCTGTTGAGGTCGATGCCCTGTTCGTCACAGCGACGACACCAGGCAAATCCCCAGGGATTGAGGGCATGAATAAACAGCAGGGCAAAATCATCTGGCAGGGTCAGATCCCGGCTATTAAACAGAGACAAAACAAGTTGCTGGATGGCACTACCGACAAATCCCTCGACGCCGTGGGTACCGGAAATCAGAACCAGTACACGGGAGGCCTGCCGCGGTCCAAGCCAGAGCATGTCGCTACCCAGTGTTTCATTGTCAGGGCCAGTGTCGGAGTGTGTGTATGTCCAGGCTGTCGCTGAAACAGCGTTATTGGAACAAACAGTGTGACTGGCTGCCTTCCAGTTTTCCCGGGCATTACGGTAGCTTTCCGGGAAAAAACGCAGGCTCTCATGAGCGCAAAGCCAAGGGTGCATAAAGGATAATTTCAACGCTTGAGTTAAGATTCGCGAAGCTTAGCATGGATGTAAAAAAAAGATGTGGAGAAGATAATTTTAGGCTATCTTTAGCGCGTTTCAGCGACCCTGCCACGGCGGTGATTCGTCGTTGCCAATGGGGCACGACGGTGCCGGCTACTTGCCGGTTCTGGCGATAATCTGGCCGAGGAATATTACCTCACATGTCACAGGTATTTCTGGTAGTCGACCGTATTGAGGACTGGGAACCCTATTATCCCAGCGATCAGGTTTTAAGCTTCGAACAATATCTTAATTTTCAATCCCCCCTTCGTCAGCGAATTCGCGTGATCAACCTGTGTCGTGATTTTGATTACCTGAACGTTGGATATTACTGTTCACTACTGGCCGAGGCACGGGGACATCATGTACTGCCATCAATGCGGGTATTGAATGATTTAAGTTCACCGTTGCTGTATCAACTTCAGTTGCATGAACTGGCTCCGGTTTTACGCAAGGCCGCTGCCAATACCAACAGGGCTGAAGAGGTCGTAGTCAAGTCATACTTCGGTAATGTGGCGGAGCCTGAGTTGAAGCCATTGGCCCGGTCACTGTTCGAACGATTCCCCTGTCCAATACTCGAGATTGGTTTTGCGCATCGCAAGGACTGGGAAATCTCCGGCCTGCGGATCCTGGATCACCAGGCATTGGATGATGCGGAACAAACCGAGTTTGCCGAGGCACTGGATACCTTCAGTAAGCAGGTCTGGCAGCAACGCAAGGTGCGCAAGGGGGCACGCTTTGATCTGGCGATTCTGCATAACCCTGATGAGGCTATGCCGCCCAGTGACGCTAAGGCCCTGAAGCGTTTCGTCAGTGCCGGCAAGGAACTGGGCATTAATGTTGAGCTGATTACCCCGGATGATTACGTGCATATCCCCGAGTATGACGGCCTCTTCATTCGTGAGACAACGGCCATCGATCACCATACCTATCGCTTCGCCAAGAAGGCAGAAGCAGAAGGGCTGGTGGTGATGGATGACCCGACCTCGATCCTGCGTTGTACAAATAAAATTTATCTGGCCGATTTGTTTGCGACCCACGATGTGCCAACGCCCAAAACCCTGCTATTGCGTCGTGGTGAAACAGAGCAGTTTGAATTGGTAGTGGAAAATCTCGGTTTACCGCTGGTGGTGAAAATTCCGGATGGTTCTTTTTCACGCGGGATGAAGAAGGTGACGAGTCTGGAAGAATTGCACAGTGCAGCGGAAACCCTGTTTGCCAAATCTGCACTGTTATTGGCACAGGAGTTTCTGTATACCGATTTCGACTGGCGTATAGGGATACTTAACCATCGACCCATCTATGCCTGTCGGTATTACATGGTAAAGAATCACTGGCAGATTTATCATCATAACGACGGTAAAAAAACCGCCAGTGGTGGTTTCGATACACTGCCAACCTTCGAGGTGCCACGACCGGTGTTACAGGCTGCGCTGAAGGCTACCAAACATATCGGTGACGGCTTTTATGGCGTCGATATCAAGGAGTCCCGTGGCAAAGGCTATGTGATCGAGGTTAATGATAATCCAAATATCGACAGTGGTATCGAGGATCGTTATCTGGGTAAAGAACTGTATCAGGTTATCATGCAGGAGTTTGCGCGACGTATGGATAAGCGGGTCGAGACTTAAACAGCTACACTACAGCCCTGATGAACAGGGCACTGATGTGTCAATTAAAGCCTGCATTGAGGTGAGATGGAAACGCAAAAGGCAATTACCCGTACGCGAAGACAACACTGGATATTATGGGTGCTGGCACTGGGTATCATCTCCGCGGGCTATCATCTGTCGGCGATCCATTTTATGAATGCTGAATGGCTGTCACGATCGGGTTGTGTGATTGTGGTACTTGGAATTTGGTCGGGCCTGGGTGGCATTCTTCAGGAACATGTTTTACTCAGTCGTCTGCAGTTCCGACGACGTACCGCAATTTCCCGGGCGCAAAGAAAACATCACCAAAAATCCACGGACTCTGAAACCCTTGAAAATGAGATTGCAGAGATCGAGAAAGTATTCCAGGAAAAATCAGATGAACTGAGTCAGGCACTCAGGTTATCGGTTGGAATTATGGAGCTTTCCCTGCTAATGACCGGCACCCTGTTATGGGGCTTTGGGGATATTTTGTTTGACTGGCTGGTTATTTCTTTCTGATCACAGCCGAATGCTTGCAGTGCGATGACTACTCATGCAGGAAAATACCCGAGCTCTGCTCAAGAAACTCATCCAGTCCATTACCGGAAACCAGTCTGACTGCCGGTGGTTTGATTTCAGTAATATAGTGCGGCCTGGTTGAGAAATTGGTCTGCTCAATGATTTCTGGCAGCATCGATACGCTCACAATGATCACAGAAAGAGTGCCCGCCAGCTTCCAGCGCTGGGGGTTTGACTGGTGAGTGGCGATGTGCAAATTAAACCAGAACAGGGTAGCGAGCATGACGATAGAAATCAGCACATAGAGAACGCTGGTGATTATGAAACTCATACTGTTGTAGATGAACAGTTCATACAGATACAACTCACAATAGGCGAGTGAAAAATAGATCGAAACCAGAGTGAACTGGCTCTTGAAACGCATTTCATGTTTAACAATACGCCCGATCAAGCACCAGAACAGGGTTACAATCAGGGCGACTGCCAGCACGCCAAATATGGGATTAAAGTAGTCATCCCATTTGGTCTCTTCACTCAGGTTAGCCCAAACCTGCAGTGCGGTGAGGCTGACTAACAAAAGTATCGAGGCGAAGCTGATGACACTGCTGCCTAAATAATTGATGGCAGTATCCACCTGATTCAGACTCACGGTTGCCGACATAGGGTGGTCCGGACGAAACAGTCTTACCCGGGTTTTGCCAAAGATATAGGTCTTGCCAGACTCAAGAATAGCCGGTGTCTCGATCTCTGCGTGGCGTTCGTTTTTGATACCGTTGGCGCTATCCAGATCGGTAATAAGCTGTGACTGATCCTGTCCCCCCTGTATCAGGGCGTGATGAGGGTTGACCGTATCATCGGACAGGATTAACTGATTATCATAGGCGCGTCCGATGCTAATTGTGTCGCCCCGGAGCCGATGGCGTTCGAGCGTCCTGCCGGCACGGTTGATGATCTCTGCAATCAGTTCCATGAAATACTCGAAATAAATTTTTTCGTGAATTGCGTGGACATCTCCTGACTCACACCCGATAAGGTAAAGTAACTGAGCAGGGCTTTGTGATCCTGATCGACGGTAATGCCGAGATATAGCACATCGTATAGACCAGGGTATTTTTTATAAGAACGCGCGCAATAAGCCGCTTTGGTGGTGACCGGTGATAATTGCGAGGCAGAGGTTTTTATAAAGCCATCATGGCATTTGTAATCAGTCACATTTTCCTTGTTTGCCACATTATCCGCAGTGGCGTTACTGATCTTGCTTTTCAACACATTATAAAACTGGATACTGTTCAGCTGGCTGGTTTCAAACCAGTCGAAACGGTAGAGGATCACGCCGGTATTGAACTGGCTTGATATATAGATTTTTTCTTCTTCGCGGCAATAACTGGTGGCATGTGTGTATTTAATCTCGGGGTCATCTTCGGTGAAGCCCCAGCAACGGATAAAACTGGCAATTTCATTCGGAATGTTTGCCTCGCCGAATGCCCTGATGTTCCAGTCCTGTGCCAGTAAATTACCGATATTCTGCTGCTGATGCTGTACAAGTTGCTGACCCATGAGGGCCTGATGTGCGGCGCTATCAATGGGTACATCAGCAGAACTCAGCACAAATGATCGGAGTCGATGCAGAGGTATCAGAAAACCTACCTGATTGCCTGACGACGCGACATTTACACCGATAATCTCGCCCGCTGCGTTCAGGGTTGGGCCACCACTCATACCGGCATTGATTGCTGCAGAAATATGGATGTGTTCATAGGCACTGTAGGTGGTGATGCCATTGAAGGTGCCGGGAACCACAGTGAGACCGAGATCATGCGGATTACCCAGAGAATAAATCGGATCACCATGCGCGGGCAGGCTGGAAGCAAGCTGAATATAGTCTGTGCTGGTCTGGGTAATTTTCAACAGGGACAGATCATTAACCACATCAATATTAATTAATGTTACATCGCCATTCTCACCCTGATGATTGGCATACACGATCCGATAGCGTTCGGGGTGATGGACATAGTCTGCGACAACATGGAAGTTGGAGATGACCAGACCGTCCTCAGTAATTTGAAAGCCGGAGCCGATTGATGCCTGTTTTCCAGAAGCCAGTTCAATGATGCGTATCTGATAAATACGATTATTGTATTCACCGAATAATTTTTTCGCATCCTGCGCCAGAGACACATTCGCCTGCAGTAACAGGCAGAGCAGGGTACTGAATAGAATCCATTTCCTGTCTGATAATTTATGAATTACTTGCATAGTTGAAGGGGCGGGTAGGGAGCCTGAGTGTAACTTTCACATTCCATTGTGCAGATTTCTGGTGCAGAAAATATAAACCGAATCAGCAATTATTACTAGCAAGCCGACTACGATGTGCATGCTTCAGCCTCTACCACTGTTGCGAATCTCCCAGCATTGATGGATGTTTGCCCGTTGTTGAAAGTCTCTGGGTAGCGTTTCCCGGGTGATGTCCTTGATGGTCAGATAGGCAAAGGCGTCCATCTCGAGTTTGAATTTTCTACGGTTGGTGGAAAAGATGAGAACACCATCGCGTTTTAGCAAACGGCTGGCAAGTTTGATAATGAACACATGGTCGCGCTGTATATCAAAGGTGCCTGCCATGCGTTTTGAGTTTGAGAAAGTCGGCGGGTCAAGGAAGATAATGTCGTAGCGCTGGCCTTTTTCATCGACCTGTTTTTTCATCCACTCGATACAGTCGGATTGAATGAAACGGTGTTTGTTATTTGTCCATTTATTGCCGCTGCTGACATTCAGGTTCAGGTTGTTTTCTGCCCACTTCAGATAGGTTGCAGACATATCGACACTGGTCGTGCTGCGTGCTCGTCCCAGTGCGGCATAGACCGTCACACTGCCGGTATAGGCAAACAGATTGAGGAAGTCCATGCCAGCGGCCTGCTCAAGAATGCGTTCCCGTGTTGGACGGTGATCGAGGAATAATCCTGTATCAAGATAATCTGTGAGGTTAACCAGCAGGCGCGCGGGGCCTTCTTCGACCTCCAGAAATGTTTGCTGAGTGTCCTGCTTTTCGTATTGCTGCTGTCCTTTCTGTTTACGTCTCACCTTGAGTATCGCGCGTTCCTGCGGTACTTCCAGTACCTTGCGAACCACCAGTAAGACATCCTGCAGGCGTTGTTCTGCCTTGCTCGGGTCGATGCTTTTCGGTGCCTCGTATTCCTGAATATGCACCCAGCGTTGTTCGGTCTGGTAGATGTCGATGGCGACCGAGTACTCAGGTAGATCAGCATCGTAGAGTCGGTAGCATGAAATATTATTCTGCTTCGCCCAGCGTCCTGTGTTTTTCAGGTTCTTACGCAGGCGGTTGGCCAGCATCTGCGCCGATTCATCAAGCTGAATAGACTGCAGGCGTTCTTCCGGCGTGCGCAGGAAGTTTTTTTCCTCCACATCCATACGCAACAAACAGCATTCCAGCGCACCATTATAAAAGTTGAAGGGTTTACGCGAGCGCAGCCCCGTCTGATAACCCAGTTCACTGTCATTGGCCAGGATCGCGGCATGCCAGTGCAGACAGTGCTGTTTCAGGAACCTGCCGAGATGACGGTAGATTTCGAGGATCTGATGCTGAGCCCCCAGTCTTTCACCATACGGCGGGTTGCTGATCAACAGTCCCGTATCCGTCAGTTTGCCGGCGGGTTTGTTCAGTTCCAGCAGATCCTGCTTTTCCACATGTATGCAGCCGAGTAGATCGGCGGCAGCGATATTGTCATTGGCGATGTGCACGACCCGCGCATCGATTTCATAGCCGATGATGCGGGGTATCCGTTCTGCGCCTGCGGCCTTGCGTTGTCTGGCCTCTTCCAGCAGTGCATCCCAGAGTACTGGCTGATGTTGTTTCCAGGTCTGGAAACCGAATATTTCCCGTTGCAGGGCGGGAGCAATGTCCCCTGCAATCATGGCACCCTCGATCAACAGGGTGCCTGAACCACACAGGGGGTCGATCAGCATTCCGCCCTGCGCCGCGATGTCCTGCCAGCCGGCCTTGAGTAACAGTGCAGCTGCGAGGTTTTCCTTCAGTGGAGCGGCACCGGCATTAACTCGATACCCCCGTTTATGCAGGCTGTCACCGGACAGATCGAGGCTGACACTGGCGCGGTTGCGCTGAATAAACACATTGATGCGGATATCCGGCTGTTTGAGATCGACACTGGGGCGCTCCTCATCGCGTTCTCTAAACTGGTCAACGATGGCATCCTTGATGCGTTGTGACGCATACTGACTGTGGGTGATGGTGGAGTGCGACAGGGTGCAGTCGACGGCCAGTGTATTACTGGCATACATATGTTCGGACCAGTCAATATTTTGAATGCCCTGATACAGTTGCTCATCATCCGACGCGCTAAACTGGGCCAGTGGTAACAGGATTCGATTCGCCGTTCGTGACCAGAGGCAGGCCCTGTAGGCCGTTTCCAGGCTGCCTGAAAAGACCACGCCAGAGGGTTTCTGGCCTATTTCAGAGGCGCCTGTGGCCTCCAGTTCCCGCGCCAGAATGTCCTCCATTCCTTTTGGTGTGGTGGCAAATAGTTGAAAAGTTGTATTGAGCGTCATAGAGGGTGTGCTGCGTGAATCAAAAAGTATGGGAAGTGTATATGGTCCTGTCGGCCTCCGGAAAATTATACACAGGTATCTCGACCGATGTGGAAAGACGCTTTGCGGAGCATGCAGGGGGCAAGAAGGGCGCGCGCTTTTTTCGTATCAGTGAACCGCTGGAGATCGTCTACCGCGAACAATGTGAGAATCGCTCGGTTGCCAGTCAGCGGGAATATCAGATAAAGCAGCTCACCCGGCAGCAGAAGCTCGGACTGATTGAGGCCTCCCGTGAGTCGAGCTAATTCGCTCCTGTGGTGGCTTCCAGTTGTAACTCGCCATCCGCCAGTTTCAGTAGCAGTTCACCCTGCATGGCCTGACGCAGTGTCGTGCCGATGACAGTCTTGCGCCAGCCTTTGCACAGTGCGTTCTGTGTTTGATCCTGTAGAAAGTTTTCCAGCATTTTACGTGAGGCAAGGGTGGTGGGACTGAGGCCGCGTTCCAGCGCGCGCAGTCTGACAATGGCCATCAGGTAATCGATGATGGCGTCCTGTTGTGGACTGATACGCACTATCTGGTTCAGCCCTGGCCAGTCGGCCTTATCCACCGCCCGACCACGGACAACGCAGTCCAGAAGATCCTGCCCAATATTCTTGACATGACCGTCTTCCACATCCCTGATTTTAGCCAGTGCCTCCAGACTGTCGGGCATGAATCTGGCAATCTCCAGCAAGGGCTCATCCTTCATGATCCATTTCCGCGGGCGGTTCTGCTTTACTGCGCGCTGCTCACGCCATTCGGCCAGTTCCCGTAGTACGGATAGTTGCACGCCCTTAATCTTGCGGTGGTGTTTAACCCGGGTCCAGAGACTACGCGGATCCAGTTGATAGGTGGAGACATCAATCAGGTTAGCGAAGTCGTCGTCCAGCCAGTCCAGTTTGTTCTGTTTCTGCAGGGTATCCCGCTGTGACTGGTACATCTGATACAGGTAGCGCACGTCATCGGCGGCGTAATCAAGTTGACCGCGGTTTAGTGGGCGACGTGTCCAGTCGGTGCGTGTGTGGTCTTTCTTTAGCTGAATACCGGTGAGTTGCTTAACCAGGTTTGCGTAACCGATTTGTTCGCTGTCGCAGAGTAATGCAGCGGCCAGTTGGGTATCGAATATGGGGCCGGGCAGATTGCCATTGAGGTGCAGGAAGATCTCCAGATCCTGCCTGCCCGCATGCACTATCTTCAATATCGAGGGTGCATAGATAATTGTCATTAGTTCGGAGAGATCGTCAAGCGCCAGTGGGTCTATGCAGGCAATTGTGTCTTCGGTAGCGATTTGCAGCAAACAGAGTTTTGGATAGTAAGTGCGTTCGCGCAGGAACTCCGTATCGATGCACATCCATTCACTGGTTTTTATCTGCTCACAATAGGCATGCAGCGTGTCGGCTGAATCAATGAACTGATAATCCTGTGGGTCACTGGGGGTATTCAATAGAGTTCCTTATTTCGGTCCAGTCCTGCCAGACCGGTTCGATGTGTTTGGGTAAGTGTGCGAGTCTGCCGGGTTTAACCCACTGGTAGGCAGGAGAATGAAAATCTGAACCGACAGAGCCTCTGAGTTGATGCCGCTCGGCAAAATCGGCCGACTGGCGAATTTCGGCATGTGTCGACTGCCCACAGACGACCTCGATAGCACTGCCTCCTGCTTCGCGGAACGCATCCAGTGCGCGGCGCAACCAGGCGCCGGTGAGTTTATAACGTAATGGATGCGCCAGCACCGCATCACCGCCTGCCTGTGTAATCCACTCGACGGCCTGTTGCATGTCTGCCCAGACAGTCGGTACGAAGGCGGGTTTGCCCTGTTTCAGATAACGGTCAAAGGCCTCCTGCTCGGTTTTAACCACGCCCTGCTGGAGCAGATAGCGGGCAAAGTGAGGGCGTGCCACCAGACCTCCCCCTGCCAGTTCGGACGCACCCTGCAGGGTATTCTCGATACCGGCCCTGGTCAGTCGGGCTGCTATTTTCAGGGTTCGTTCATCGCGGATCTGTCGAATCTGCTGAATGCCCTGTTTCAGTACGTTGTTTGCGCCGTCGAAATTCAAACCAAGGATATGAAACTGGTGTTTATTCCAGCTAACGGACAGTTCGACGCCATTGATGAAGTGAATACCTTGCTGCCGGCAGGCCTGTTCGGCCTCCTGCTGGCCATCCAGCGTATCGTGGTCCGTCAGCGCCATTACCTTGACCTGGCTGTTGAGATTTAACTCGACCAGTGCCGTCGGTGACAGAGTGCCATCCGAGGCGGTGGAATGCATGTGCAGATCGATCATGAATTAGTCCAGACTGTGCACGGCGGCGCCCTGGCTGTGTGTGATGATAGAGCCTTCCGGCAGGTCGAGTGACAGGTGTTCAATCTGTCTGCCGAGCAGAGTGGCACGGCCCGGATGTCGGTTCACCCCATCGGCGCAAACCTCAAATTCATACCAGCGACGCAGTTGCAGGGTGCCGCGTGGGTTTCTGCCGGTGCGCAGGCGATTTACCATGACGGTTTCATCCAGCAGGGTGACATTCATGTCCTTGCAGGTTTTTTTACATACCATCAGCAGGCGTTCACGGCAGCGCATGCTGTCGATCCAGAACCATACCAACAGACCAAACAACAGCAGCGTAAAGAGCGATGAACCCATCAGATTGTTTTCAACAGTGGCAGTGTTGCATCACGCAAAGTGATCAAGGACTGCGGGGTGGTGAACGGTCGTGCCGAGATTACTTTTTCGGAAAGTACTCAGGAACCTGTTCCTCGAAATTGGAAAAGTACATAGAGATCACTTTGACATCAAAGCTTTTCAGGATGGATTCAACAGGTTCACGCTCAACCAGAAAACGGAAGGCCGCATCAATACACTCGACAGGTGTGTGCTTGCCTCCGGTAAGTCTCTGATATGTCGAGTCTTCCATGCTTACGCGGTGTTCAGAATGTCCATTTCTGCCTTCAACGATGACGTTGAAGACCATCGGGTCGCCGGACTCAGTCTGGGTTACCTTGATCATGTTGTTATCCTGATGTTGCCATTGATTGATCTTGCATCTGACACAGTTTTTTCTAGTCTTTGAACTGAGTGGTTGAACTCATAGACAGTAAGACGGGTCAGAAACTCTTGTGAACACGGTCAAAGTATAACCTGTTTTCCAGAGCGGATTCACCGCTGCTGACAAATCGTTGAGTGGAGAGGGCAATGACAAGCAAAATAAAAAGCCCACGACCTGTGGCAATCAACACAGGTTTTCAATTGTTATTTTACCTGCTGTTTAGTCCCCTGCTGGTCTGGGCAGAAGTGGCAGATCTACGCATCGACTCAGACACGCCTCCAGGGCGAATGATAGATATCGGTACACACCACCTTCATCTGCACTGTATCGGCGAGAACCAGCCTACCGTGATTATCGACTCGGGTCTGGGTGGTTTTTCACTGGAGTGGCTGGATATCCAGCATAATCTGGCCACCCAGATGCGTATCTGTAGCTATGACCGAGCGGGTTATGGCTGGAGCGAAACGGGCCCGTCACCGCGCACCACCGCGCAGATTGTGGAAGAACTATACTGGATGCTGGACATGGCCGATGAGCAAGGTCCCTTCATTCTGGTCGGACACTCGTTTGGTGGCTATACCATGCAGCGTTTTGCCGCGCTCTATCCCGAGCTAACCGCAGCAGTCGTACTGGTCGATTCGTCTCATCCGAATCAGCATGTGGATTTTCCGGTAATCGCCAGTACGGTCAGTAAGCGTTCCGCCATCCCGCCGCAGCAGGCGCGGATGATGCGACGCCGAATGCTGGTTTCAAATATGACGGTACTGCCCAAAAACTATCCCGTAGAGGTTGCATCCACCGCCATCCAGTTAATGATGTACTCCAAGTCCATGCGCGCCCAGCAACAGGAACTGCAGTTTTTTTACGAGAGTGCGCGAGATGTGCTTGAGGCGGGGGAGATGCCTGATGTCGAACTTGTGATTATGACCCGTGGCAGGAACGCGTGGCCGAATAATTCAGAAGGCCAGCGAAAGGAAAAAATCTGGCAAAAGCTACAACAAAGTTTTCTGCTCAAAAATCATCATCATGCGAGACAGATCATCGCTGCAAACAGTGGGCACCATATTCATCTCGATCAACCCGAGCTATTTGAACATGTCATTCGTGGGCTGGTTGCCGATGTGTGTGAGCCCGATAAACTTGCCCTCTACGCGGAGACTGTGGATGGCTTCGGTGAGTGCTAGAGAAAAGTCATGAAACTGCTGGTCGAAAGACTGTGATAGGGAAACAACTGCCCAGCCAGATGCCGGGCAGTTGTTTAAGGGTAGTCGTGTAGCCAGGAAAGCTTATTCCGCTTCTTTAATCTCCAGCAATTCCACTTCAAATAAGAGCACCGCGTTCGGTCCAATCTTCTGTCCGGCACCACGCTCGGCATAAGCCAGTTCCGGCGGGATGAAGAACTCATATTTGGATCCCACCGTCATTAGTGGCAGACCTTCCTGCCAGCCCTTGATCACTGCATTCACCGGGAATGTGGCTGGGGTATTGCGGGCATAGGAACTGTCGAATTCGGTACCATCGGTCAGGGTGCCACGGTAGTGCACCACCACGTTGTCTTCTTCCTTTGGTTTTGCGCCTTCGCTGGTTTTGATAACGCGGTACTGCAAGCCACTATCAGTGACTTTTACACCGTCCTTCTTGGCATTTTCTGCCAACCAGGCGCGACTGGAAGCAAGGTTATCAATTGCCTGCTGTTGTTCTTTCTCCTGGCTTTTTTTATGCATGACCTGCATGACGGTCTGCAGTTCCTCCTCGCTCAACAATGCCTTGCGATCGGCCAGCATGTCTGCCACGGCCTGTTTAAATAATTCCAGATCAACCGTTACGCCCATCTGTTTCATGTTTTTACCAACCTGCATGCCGATGCCATAACTGAACTTTTGTTCATCGGTTTCCAGCGTGACTGGAGCAGCCAGTGCGGAGCTGCTGAGCAGAAAAATTAACGGAAGTGCGGTACTCAATCGTTTCATTTAGATCATCCTTCTTAGGTTTTTACAGGGCGTTTACGCAGCTTGCGCTGCAGGGTCCTGCGATGCATGTTTAATTGTCTGGCTGCTTCGGAAATATTACCGTTACATTCAGACAATACTTTCTGAATATGTTCCCATTCGAGTCGATTAACCGAGATAGGGGTGTTGCTGACGGGTGTTGCTGTGTTGCCTTCATGCTCATCGAAGGCAGCGACTATCTGATCCGCGTCAGCGGGTTTGGTCAGATAGTGAGTGGCGCCCAGCTTAATCGCCTCAACGGCGGTTGCTATGCTGGCATAGCCGGTTAATATCACGATCTTGATGTCGCTGTTTTTCTGTACCAGCGTGGGCACCAGTTCCAGACCGGAACGTTCAGGCATGGAAAGGTCGAGCACGGCATATTCTGGCAGGAAATTCTCGAGCGTGAGCAGGGCCTGGTCAACGCTGTGTACCACCGTGACATCAAAACCACGACGACTCAGCGCCGGTTGCAGGACATGGCAGAAGATCTCGTCATCGTCGACGAGCAGTAAGGGTTCTCCCTGATCAAGGTTTTCTTCGTTCATCTTAGTCGGTTGTCAGTTGTGCCAGCGGCACTTTAATCCTGGCACTTACGCCTTCATTCTCACGATTATTCAGGTCAATACTACCACCAAGCCTGTCCAATGTGCTGCGGGCCAGATACAGTCCCAGGCCAAGACCCTTGCCCGGTGGTTTGGTAGTAACAAAGGGTTCACCAAGGCGTGCTGCGACGGCAGGAGAGATTCCTCCCCCCTGATCGATGACCTCCAGCTGGAGCTCGACATCATCCCAGTTTGCCTTGATCTGGATCGTTTCATTAGAGACATCTGCAGCGTTGTTGAGTACATTCAGAATCGCCTGACTGAGGGTGCGATCGGCGATGATTCGAGCGCCCGGACGTGGTCCCTGCAGATCGATGTCGGCCTGTACTGCACCGCGTGTATTCTGCCATTCCGTCAGGAGTTCCTGTAGATATTCATCCACCGTCTGGTGATGTCCGGCTCCGGCCTGTAGCTGTCCGGCATGTACCGACATACGCGACAATATCTCCTTGCAACGGTCAATCTGGTTGCGCAGTAGACCCAGAGGACTGACCAGTTCCGGCATGTCCTGATATTCCAGCTCCAGTTCCTTGCCCAGCACCGCCATGGTTGCCAGTGGTGTGCCCAGTTCATGTGCAGTACCAGCCGCCAGGGTACCCAGGGCGACTACCTGCTCGGCCTTCAGGGCGTCTTCCCTGGCACGCGCCAGGGCATGGTCATTGGCGCGCAGGGTGGCGCCAATGCGTGAGACAAAATAGGCCACCAGACAGGCACTGAGGAGAAAGCCGAACCACATGCCCCAGATATGAATCTCGAAATTGTGGTGCTGATGTTCTCCGGTCGGCGCATGGATGAACATCAGCGCGGTATAACTGATGGCCGCGACACTGGCGATGGCCCAGGTAAAGGCGGGCCGCAGGATGGCGGCAGCAACGGTGACCGGTAGTAGCAGTAATGAAACCAGCGGGTTCGTCGAACCGCCGAGGAAATAGAGCAGGATCGTAAGTGCCAGAATATCAACCAGCAACTGGACCAGGAAGGTCTGTTCGGTAACTGCCTGGCCGGAGCGTATGCGCCACCAGCTAAACAGGCTGAACATGGTCAGACCTCCGAGCGTCAGAATCATGGGGGTGATCGGTGGAGGCATCGACATGGCGTAACTCATTGCCGCAATACCAATGATCTGGCCCGTGATAGACAGGGTGCGCAGCAGCAGCACATAGTGAAGACACAGACTGGTTAGAATCGCTGATTGCTGAATAATCATGGGCGGCATTATACAGACTGGATTGCCTTTAGGAGCATGCAGAGCCCCGGGCAAATCACTTTTCAGTGTGTATACTTGATCTGCGTTCAGTCATTAGACACAAAGAATAATAGCGATTGTTTTCATCAGCCACAGCAACACAGGGGCATGCGTGTATGGCCGGAAAAAAAAACGCCGGAGACTCTGAAGATGAATTACGACCAGTTGCCGGTGGTGGGTTACTGGATCGGAGGCTCTTTCTCAGGAAAGGCCTGATGTTCAGCACCGCAACGGCCGTTACCGCCAGCGGAATTGCTGCGAGTGTGCATGCAGAACCGACCGGTGCGGACACTGCACTCGACGCAATCCAGCCAGGCATGCGTCAACCAGGTAAGGGATTCAGTAACTACGGTCAGCCATCGTCGCATGAGAGTCATGTTATTCGATGGATTTCGGCCAATTCCGCGGTCGAAGGCAATGGCGTTTCCTGGAGTCCATTGCAGGATCTGGAAGGCATCATTACCCCCAATGGTCTGCATTATGAACGTCACCACAACGGTGTGCCGCAGATCGACCCCGCCCAGCATCGTCTACTCATTCATGGCATGGTGAAGAAGGCATTAAGCTTTTCTGTTGATGATCTGAAACGCTATCCAATGGAGTCTCGCCTGTGTTTTGTCGAATGCGGTGGCAATAGCAATGCAGCCTGGCGATCTAACCCGGTACAGACGCCGGTTGGCTACATGCATGGACTGGCATCCTGCAGTGAATGGACCGGTATTCCTCTCGCCGTGCTGCTGGAGGAGGCAGGGGTTGAGCCCGCCGGGAAATGGCTGGTGTGCCAGGCCGCCGATGCGATCTCCATGTCGGTCAGCATACCGCTGGAAAAGGCCTATGACGATGCGATCCTCGCCCTGTATCAGAATGGCGAACGCATTCGTCCGGAAAACGGATACCCCATGCGATTAATCATGCCCGGCTGGGAGGGGGTGACCAATGTTAAATGGATACGTCGTATTCGTATCACCGACAAACCTGTCATGTCACGCAATGAAACCGCGCGCTACACCGAACTCCTGCCGAGTGGCAAAGCGCGTCAGTTTAGCTTCGTTATGGATGCCAAATCTCTGATAACCAGCCCCTACATTGGTTATCAGTTAGATAAACCGGGCCTGTACCAGATCACGGGACTGGCCTGGTCTGGGCGCGGCCGAATCAAAAAAGTGGAAGTGTCTGCGGATGCTGGTAAAAGCTGGGCAGAAGCAGAGCTGCAGTCACCGGTGTTACCTAAATGTTTTACGCGTTTTCGTATTCCCTGGCAGTGGCAGGGAGAGACCGCAACGCTGCAGAGTCGTGCGACGGATGAGACAGGTTATGTACAACCGGATCGCAAAACCCTGATCGATGAACGTGGCCGCAATGGTTATTTTCACTTCAATGCGATTGTCAGCTGGCAGGTGTCAGATCAGGGCTATGTGAGCCATGTCTATCCACAGTCTGACTGGAGCTGGTAACCAACCATGAAAATGATATGCCGCACGCTATTGGTTCTGGTGCTGGTTTGTACGGTCCCAGTCAGTGCTGATCCCGCTATAAAGAAAGGTCCGGAACTCGGTCAGGTCGTGACACCCGAACAGGCTGGAAGCTGGGACTGGAATGTCTACCCTGATGGTGAGGGACTTCCGGTTGGTCGCGGAACAGTCGCCGCCGGGCAACTTCTGTTCGAACAGCAATGTGCGTTTTGTCATGGCATTGGCGGTGTTGGTGCAAGCGCGGATGAACTGGCCGGCGGAGAGGCTTCTCTGAAGAGTGAGGTGCCGGACAAAACCATCGGTACCTACTGGCCCTACAGTACCACCCTGTTTGATTTTATTCGGCGTGCGATGCCGATGAATGCGCCTTTTTCACTCAGCCCTGATCAGGTCTACGCAGTGACGGCCTATCTTTTGTATATCAATGGCATCATCAAGGAAGATCAGGAATTAAATCAGGAGAATCTGGCAGCAGTAGCAATGCCGAATCGAAATGGTTTTTTGCAGATTTATGAGTTTGGAGAGGCTCAGGGAAAATAGTCTGGCGACTTTCTTCTGTTTGGCTTTTTCGCGAGTCCGGTCTTACTGAATATAAGTAGGTACCGGGTGCCCTGAACCTGTCAAAGGATTAACCGCTCACCCTTCGACATTCTCAGGGTGAGCGGATAAAAGGGCAGGCTTCCGAGGGTTTCGGTATTGCTCTACCCCACACCC
>JBFIID010000016.1:0-18163 GCA_041601415.1 Gammaproteobacteria bacterium | reverse complement strand
GCACCGTTTCCAGACGAAACTCCTGAAATATATCCGCCTCATGAAACAACTTGCCGAGCCATGAATTGTCCATCCCCCATGCATCGGTATACAGGGTTTGTTCAGAGAGAAGAATATTTAAGGTTCGTGCCACCTCTCCTATTGGACGACCTCTGGCCTGTAGAATCTCACGGCTAATGCCATGTATCTGCTCGGCCTGTTGATCCCAGTGCAACCAGTCTGCCTCAGGCCGAATCAGGAAGCAGTGCGTATCTCCATCCGGCATGGCAATGCCCACTTCAATTGGGTAGCTACCCGCACCGAACCCGGATGCCTCAATATCGATGGTGTACAGCAGATCACTCATCGCAGCTCGACCTCGGTTTGATAGAGTGTATGACCACTGTCTCTGTATTTTTTTTCAAACGCTGAAATCGGTTCATCACATTCTAACTGGTTCTCCACTATTTCAGTCTGCCCCATAATTTGCAGCGCCCGGGTAAATTCGTGATGAAAAATTTCCCAGTTGGTACGCAACTGCAGGTAGCCACCAAGTCTTAGCAGGGTAGGAAATATCGGGTGCCCATGCCAGCGACGCTGCAGGTGCTTCTTCTTTGGCCATGGATTGGGGTAAAACAGGTAATGACGGGACAATCTCCATTCATGCTGCGCTGCCAGTTGCCACAGGTCCAGCGAATTGATTCTCGCGAGGATCAGGTTGTCACGCTGCATCAGAGCCCCACCGTCCAAATGTCTGGCCAGACGATGGCCTGACTTATCCGTACCAATGATCAGATGCCCCGGGTAGCTGCACGCAAGTTTGATGCTGCTTTCGCCGGTTCCACAACCGGAATCAAAAATCAGGGGACGTGAATGTTCCGAGACAATTTTGTGTAATTGTTGAAACACACTGAGGGAATCTTCACTGGCCTGACGCCTGTACGGGGAGCGTCCGTATTTTTCGAGATGCAGGCCCAGATCAGGGTGAACATCGGTCTGGTTACTCCTGACCTCCGATGAGTGCATGCTTACTGAAAGACTACAGTGTTTGCCTCAAATACCGGCCCATCCACGCACACGCGCTTCATGGCAGCGCCTTCTGGTGTTTCAATCCGCACCGTACAACCGGCACAACCACCAACTGCACAGGCCATATACTCTTCCAGTGAAATCTGACAATCGAGATCATACTCGGCAGCCAGCGCTGCCACCGCCTTCAGCATGGGGGTTGGTCCGCAGGAAAAGACCTCAACTTCCGCCTGTTGCTCGGGACTCAGCGAATCCAGCCAGCGTCGCGCCAGATCCGTCACATACCCCTCAAAACAACCGGCATAACCCTGCAGACTCGTGAGTCGACTTGCAATACCCCAGTCTTCCATCAGTGGCATTGAGGCAATCACCTCGTCCGGCATACCCGGTACCATGATCTGCGATGGGCGTGGAGTAAATGGAAACGGGACTTCTGATCCCATGATCACCAGCGGCGAAATCTCAGCGGCCTGCTTGCGCATGTGCTCTGCCAGAAACACCATCGGCGGGATCCCTACTCCACCGCCTATCAACAGGGGTCGGCGACGGTAATTGTCCAGTTTGAACGGCTCACCGATGGGGCCGATCAAACTCAGGCTCTCTGTAACTTTTCGTTCAGCAAGCAGTCGCGTACCGGTGCCGTGGATCTTGTACAACACATCGATCCAGCCCTGTTTTGCATCAACACGCATGATCGACATCGGTCGCCTCATCGGCAAACTCGGGTCACAGTGCAGGTGGATAAAACTGCCCGGCAATGCGTGACTGGCGGTCTGCGGAGCCTGCAGTCGTAAAAGATTCTGTTCCCCGGCAAAGGCCTGATGCTGAAGGATCTCTGCGTCCTCAACAAACAGACTGCCTCGTCGTTGTTTATAACTCATAAGGGCTATTCCGGCTGCGCCTGATAAACGATGCGACCATTCATCAGTGTGTGACTAACCCGGGTACTGACACTCCAGTCCAGGTAGGGCGAATTCTTGCCTTGACTGAGCAGGTCCCGACGCTGTAGCAAACGGTCATCATTGGCATCAAAAATACAAATATCAGCGCTGGCACCGGGCGATAACTGCCCCAGATCAAGTCCGAGAGTGCGTGACGGATTACAGGTCACAGCGGCCAGCGCCTGCTGCAGACTAACGCTATCACCGGCCGCAAGTTTAATAATCAGGGGCAACAGGCTTTCAATCGAAGAAGCACCAGGTTCGGTATCACTAAACGGGGCGGTTTTGGCATCCAGATCCAGTGGCTTGTGATCAGAACAAATACTGCCGATGACACCGTCTGCGACACCCTTGCGTAATGCCTGTCGGTCCCGCTGGGTTCGTAATGGAGGTCTTAAATGTGTATCCGGCTGCAGGAAATCAACGTCCATTTCGGTCAGGTGCAGATTCTGCAAACTCACGTCGGCACTGACAGGAAGCCCGCGTTGCTGGGCATCGGCAATCATCTCAACGGCAGCTGCAGTAGAGAGCCGACAGAAGTGCAACCGTACTCCCGTCTGTTCTGCAAGCAACAAATCCCGGCTCAGGGCAATGGTTTCTGCCGTAGAGGGGATCCCGGGTAAACCCAGTCGAGTACTGATCGCTCCCTCATGCATACATCCTCTGCCTAACCAGTAATCCTCGGCGCGCAGAAATACCGGCACATCACAGCTGACGGCATATTCCATTGCGCGACGCAGAACCTCACTGCTAACGATCGCCCGGTCGGCATTACTGAACGCCAGACAACCAATCGCCTTGAGGCTGTGAATACTGGCCAGTCGCTCACCCTCCAGGCCCTGCGTCAGCGCACCGATGGTCAACACCCTGGCCAGACCGGCCTGAGCACTTCGACTGTGAATTAACTCGGCAACCGCTGTGGAATCAATCACCGGATCGGTATCTGGTGGACAAACCATGGTGGTCACACCGGCGCTGACAGCAGCCAGCGTTTCGCTGGCAATATTCGCCTTACTCAGGTTGCCAGGTTCACCGGTTCTGGCACACAGATCGACAAGCCCGGGAATAACCATCCTGCCGCTCGCATCAATCGTCTGATCCGGCTGGAACCCATCGGGCGCCTGACCAATTGCCAGCACTTTCCCGTCGGCAATATACAGGTCCTGCTGTGCATCAAGCTGATTCGCCGGGTCGATTAACTGCCCCCCACGAATATGTAATCTATTCTGTGTCATCGTCACTGTTGTCCTGCCAGAGTGCTCATGGTCATCGACATCACCGCCATGCGAATCGCAATCCCGTGACTCACCTGTTGCAGGATCACAGAGCGCTTACCGTCTGCGACTTCGCTATCGATTTCTACGCCCCGGTTAATTGGACCGGGATGCATCACGATGGCGTCATCTTTGGCTACCGAGAGCTTCTTCTCGGTCAGCCCATAGAGTTTGAAGTACTCACTGGCGCTAGGCAGTAGTGGGCCTTCCATCCGTTCATGTTGCAGACGCAGGGTAATCACCACATCGACATCACGCAGGCCTTCCTGCAGATCATGATAAACATGCACACCCATATCTTCGATGCCGGTTGGGATCAGGGTCTTGGGGCCAATAACACGTAGCTCCTGAACACCGAGTGTATTCAGTGCATGGATCTCTGAACGCGCTACCCGTGAATGCATGACATCGCCAACAATTGCGACTTTGAGTTTATAAAAATCCTGTTTATGCCGCCGAATAGTAAACACATCCAGCATTGCCTGGCTGGGATGCGCATGCCGGCCATCACCGGCATTAATGACACTGATATGGGGCGCCACGTTGGCAGCGATCAGATGTGCCGCACCGCTGTTCGAGTGGCGTACGACAAACATGTCACTGTGCATTGCCTCCAGATTCCGTAAGGTATCCAGCAGCGTTTCTCCCTTGCGGGTGGCCGACTTTTCGATGTCGATACTGAGGATATCGGCGGACAGGCGTGTTGCAGCCAGTTCAAACGTCGTACGTGTTCGGGTACTGGGTTCAAAAAACAGATTAACGATGGTTTTACCACGAAGCAGTGGCACCTTCTTGACTGTGCGCTCACCGACGCCAACGAACTGTTCTGCGTTATCGAGAATATCGACGAGTAATTTACGGTTGAGGCCCTCAATACTGAGGAAGTGTTTGAGACGACCCTGTGGGTCCAGTTGCAGTTGCTTATCCGTCATCCCGGCTTACTAATCTGTAGGGTCAATGGTGAAGGCCCGCAGAGTTTAACATGTTCCTCTTCGGACAGTGACAGTTGCCGACCAACCACATCGGCCTGTATCGGTAACTCTCTGCCTGAACGATCCAGCAATGCTGCGAGACTGATACTGGACGGGCGACCATAGTCAAAAATTTCATTCATGGCGGCACGAATGGTGCGTCCGGTATACAACACATCATCGACCAGAATGACGTCGCGATTATCCACATCAAACGGCAAATTTGAGGGTTCGACATTGGGATGCTTACCGATGCGACTAAAATCATCCCGATAAAAGGCAATATTGAGAATTCCGAGAGGCTCTGATAATTGCAGAAGCTCATGAAGCTGGCTGGCAACCCACACACCACCGGTGTGAATACCGATCATCAGGGGTTCGGGGCGACCCTCAAGCCGAGCGCTAAGTTGATCGGCCATCTGGCTGATCAGATTGTCTACATTGATATCCATTTATTGCTGCATCGATTGTTGATGATGATTGAACCAGGTTTCCAGAATAACCTGTGCGGATACGGAGTCTACACCATATTGCCGGGTATCTTCCTGCCTGGATTCAGCTTCATAGGAGCTAAGACGTTCATCGATAGTATGCACTGGCAGGAGGAATCGACCGTGCAGCTGGCGAGTAAAACGCAGCACCCGATCGCGTAACTCATGCTCACTGCCATCCATATTGATCGGCATGCCCACCACCAGGGCCTCTGGTTGCCATTCCTGAATTAATTGCTGAACGCTGTTCCAGTCGGGTTTGAAATCACGACACGAGATGGTCTTCAGGGGGCTGGCCGTGGCGGTGATGGTCTGCCCCACCGCGACACCAATACGACGGCGACCATAATCAAATCCAAGCAGTGTCACCAGATAGATTCTCAGGCGTGCCCTGCTTCATGGGAAAGGTTATCAAGGTCGACACCCAACAGCGAGACGGCCGACTCCCAACGATCTTCGCAGGCCACATCAAACAGAATGGACTCATCTGCTGGCCCGCTCAACCAGGCGTTGTTCAGCATTTCTTCTTCCAGCTGACCGGCACCCCAACCCGCATAGCCAAGTGCTACCAGACTCCGGCCCGGCCCCTCACCCCGCGAAATCGCCTCCAGAATATCGCGCGAAGTAGCGAGACCAAAACGCTTACCGACATCGATGGTCGAATCCCATACACTCGCGGGATGATGAATCACAAAACCCCGGTCCTGCTGCACGGGCCCACCATGATAAATGATGATGTTATTGATATCGGGATCCTCCGGATACAGATCCATCTGGGATAGAACCTCACCCAGACCAACATTCATCGGTCGATTAATAATGATACCCATCGCCCCTTCTTCATTGTGGGCACAGACATAGGTCACCGTCCGATAAAAATTCGGGTCCGTGAGACCCGGCATGGCGATGAGAAAATGATCAGTTAAATTCATGGCTTCCATACTCATAGTATCGGTACTGATGCTGACTGTTACAAGCCAAAACAGGTTCAAATCTTGATCATGAGAACTGTTCGATATGAACCAGTTTTAGCCGGGCAGACTGTTGCCTGTAACCATCCGTGTGTTTATGAATCCCGTCTCACAACTGAACCACCAGAATAATAATCATAATAAACAGTTGCTTACCATAAATTAAACATCCTCTCTAACTACGGCGCAAATATTGCTTGTCAGCAACTGCACTAAAAATCATGCCCACATAAAAAACAGGGGCACTAATTTTCTCTTTGGGAGGGTAACGTGGTTAAAAACCTAGGATTTACACGTCTGAGCCTGGCTGTCTGCATCGCCAGTCTGGCCGCTGGCACACACGCAGAAAACACTGCAGTCGAAGAATTACAGGAATACACAGTAACCTCGACGCGTGTCGAAAAAGATTCGCTCAAGGTTCCCGCAGCGATCAGCGCTGTGGGACAGGACGACATCCAGCTTGGCCGTCAACAACTGGGAATGGATGAGTCGCTGGTCAACATCCCCGGTATCTTCATGCTCAACCGCTACAACTTTTCACAGGATCTGCGCATCGCGATCCGTGGCTTCGGTTCCCGTGCCGCCTTTGGTATCCGTGGTATCAAGGTGTATGCCGATGGTATCCCAGCAACTCTGGCCGACGGTCAGTCCGGTGTTGACGCCATCGATCTTGGATCTGCCTCTCGCATGGAAGTCATCCGTGGGCCAGCATCATCCATCTATGGTTCAGCCTCCGGTGGTGTGATCAATGTCTTCACCGAAGAAGGCACTGCCGACCCATTTATTGAAGGTCGTTTCACCTATGGTGAATATGATTATCAAAAGTATCAGGTCAAGGCCGGTGGCGAGATAGACAAACTGAATTACCTTGTTAATGTCTCGCAGACCAAGATGGATGGTTTCAGGACGCATTCTCATGTAGAGCATCAGTCCATCAACAGTAAATTCATTTACCGTATCGATGATGCCTCGGACTTTACTACCATATTTAATGCAGTAAATTCACCGAATGCAGACGACGCAGGAAGTCTAAATGCAGCTGCGGTTGCGGCAAACCCTACTCAGGCTGGCGGGTTCAATGGGGCGAATCTTACAAGAGACGCAGGTGAAGAACTGGATCAACAGAAGCTCGGTTTTGTCTATCGCCGACAACTGAATAAGAACCACGCAATCAAACTACGTAATTATTATGTATTCCGTGATTTTGCCAACAAACTTCCAATTGCATCCAGTGGCATTGTTAACATTGATCGGACATTTATGGGTGGTGGTGCCGAGTACATCTATAGCGATACTCTGATGGGACACAATAATCGTTTGATCATAGGTTTCGATATTGATGATCAGGACGATGACCGTACCCGCTTCGATAACAATAACGGCACTCAGGGTGCGCTGGTCTTTGATCAGAACGAGAGCGTCATGTCACGCGGTGTGTTCATCCAGAATGAGCTGGATCTGACGGAACAGCTACAGCTGACCGTTGGTGCCCGATATGATGTTGTTGAGTTTGATGTCAGTGATAACTTCCTGAGTAATGGTGATGACTCCGGTAAAATTGACTTCGATGAACTGAGTCCGATGGCAGCACTGATGTTTAGCGTTTCACAGTCGCTGAATATTTACGGCAATATTTCCACTGCGTTTGAAACCCCTACCACCACCGAGTTTGCCAATCCGGCAGCCGGAGGCACAGCCGGTGGCTTCAATCCGGCGCTGGGCCCACAGACAGCGACCAACTATGAGATCGGTATAAAGGGTCTGTTACCCGGTCAGGTTAGATATGATGTCGCGCTGTTTAAAATTGACGTTGAGGATGAACTGACAACATTCCAGATCGTAGGTGATGGACGCTCTTTCTTCAGCAATGCAGGGGAGTCTACTCGTAAAGGTGTGGAGGCAGGCCTGTCATTCTCACCGTTTAGTGGTCTGACTACGAGTCTGGCCTACACCTACTCTGACTTTACCTATGACAAGTTCACGAGAAATGCGACGGTGTTTGATGGAAATCAGCTCCCCGGTGTACCAAAACATCAGTTCCACGCCGAGATTTCCTATTACCACCCCTCCGGTTTCTATACCTCCTGGGATATGTTGCACGTGGGTTCATTATTTGCGGATGATGCCAATACTACCCGCGTCAACGCCTACCACGTCGCCAACCTGCGCATGGGGCACAGCGCCAGATACGGCGACTGGGAAATCTCCCCATATCTTGGGGTGAACAACCTGTTTGGTGAAAACTACAACAGCAACATCCGCTTAAACGCATTTGGTAGTCGCTTCTTCGAACCGGCACCGGATAGGAATATGTATGCTGGTGTGAGTATGCGTTACATGTTTGGTAAATAAGTCGGTCATACAGGCCTGAAAAAAAACCGCGTCTTTATGACGCGGTTTTTTTATTTCCACAGGAAATAACCGTCTAGCCCCAGATCAATTTCATCCCTACCAGCAAACAGATCAATTCAAAGCCCCGCTTAATCCATCGATTACCCTTTGCAATCGCCAGATGCGCGCCGCTGTAACCTCCCAGCAGCGAACCCAGTAATAACGCCGGTAACCAGTCCCACTGGATCTCGCTCAAGAGTCCAAGGGTGAGTGCACCACTGCCATTCCAGAACAGCCCCACCAGAATCAGCGTGTACGCCACTGCACGTTTATATTCCAGACCAAACCAGCGCACCAGCCAGAGGGTGACAAACAGACCGGTACCGGAGGTCAGGGAACCATTCAATACGCCAATAGAAAAAAGCACTACCCCACCGATCACCATGCCTGCGTATTCACGGTGGAGCCGTTGACTGGTCTGGCCGAGAGAGGGATTAAACCAGGAATAGATGGCCAGGCTGATGGTCAGCACCCCCAGTGCAAGTTCTGCCATCCGATCCGGAACCTGCAGAATCAAATGCGCACCAAGAATGACACCCGGTACACCACAGAGCAGGATGAAAACCGCAAATGACCAGTCCAGTTTTTTCTCTCTGGCATGTCGTAAGGTCGCTCCGATTCCCAGTGCGACACTGGCCACTTTATGTGTACCCAGTGCAATCGGGAATGGCAAACCGAGGAAGATCAGGGCGGGCAGCTGGATCAGTCCCGCACCACCGCCAGCAAAGGCGGAGAACAAATTGGCCAGATAAGAAACTATTAGCAGCAGAATCTGGTCTACGTATGACAACGGAGGAATCCCGACAGCAGGCGTATTAAGCTTACATTCATAAATTATCGCTTAGACTTCAATTTAACAGCATCGTACATTATTCTTTAAGGAGTGTTGTGCCGCCACACCGTTCGGACGCAGGCTCCAATTACAGATTACAGGGAAACCGTATGTATCAGGTTAAAAAAATATTATCTCTCGTCGTGATGCTTGGTATCACGCTGTTTGCCGTGCAGGCCGAGGCCGCCAAATTCAAGAAGTGGAAGAATAAAGACGGCGAATGGGAATATGGACTGACGATTCCCCCCGAGTATGCACAGCAGGCTCACGAGGAACTGAGCGGCACCGGCGTTGTGGTCGATAAAACGCAGCGGGCCAAGACCGATGAAGAACTCGCTGCCGAGCGTAAACAGCGTGAACATGACGAGAGAGTCGCCGCTGAAGAAAAACAGCGATCTGATTTACAGGCCGCCGAAGATCGCGTTCTGCTGGATACCTTCAGTAGTGAAGATGACATGATCCTGACCCGTGATGGCAAGCTATCAAACATCGATTCAGATATCACCCTGATACAGAGCCGTATCGCATCCCTGCAAAAGAACCTGGATCAGATGATCAGTCAGGCAGCGGATGATCAGCGTGCCGGTAAACCACCGTCTGAAAAGATCACCAAAGATATCGCTAATGTGCGTCGACAAATCGCACAGAACAATGCCTTTATTGATAAGAAACACGCCGAGCAGGAATTGGTTAAGCAGGAATTTGAAAAAGATGTTCAACGCTTCAGAGAACTGAAGGGAATGCAGTAAATCTGTCACCATGCCAGGCATACAGCCTGGCATGGTTTCTATTTAATTCGAGACAAACAGTCCTGCCGAGAGAACCTGCCATTGTTCATCCAGATGCGTAGTGGGCGTCACCGAAAAATCACCGCGCACATAATCCGACATCCGACCTTCTATATACGACATCATCAAATTCGCAGAGGCTGCGGCAGAAACCCGTTGACTACCACCGGGGCTCAGGCTTGCCTCTCTGAGCACCTGCTTAAACTGGGTTTCAAGACGGTCGAAATACTGCCCGACGCGAACCCGGAGTCGGTCGTTTTCTCCGACCAGTGCGTCTCCTAACAATATACGGGTAATACCAGGGTTTCGCTCGGAGAATCCCAGAAGTACCTTCATCATCTGTTCACAACGGCGCACGACATCCTTTTCTTCTGCAACAATCCGGTTAATTAAACCAAACACGGATTCTTCTGAAAATTCTATCAATGCCTCAAACATCTTCGCTTTACTGGCGTAGTGTCGATACAACGCCGCTTCAGATACGCCAACGGCTCTGGCCAGACTTGCTGTGGTAATACGTGAACCCGGACTCTTTTCGAGCTCCTGCGCCAGCACTTCTAAAATCTGCTGTTTGCGGTTCGTTTTAGCTGTGCCTGTCATCTGGATAGATCGCCTGTGCTGTTTAACGTGTGTTTCTGGCCTTGATCAGTGTACCCACACCCTGATCAGTAAAGACCTCAAGTAGTACGGCATGTTTTACCCGACCGTCCACGATGTGCGCCGTATTCACGCCACCATGCACGGCATCCAGTGCCGCACCAATTTTTGGCAACATGCCACCCTTGATAATACCTTCCTCAATCATGCTGGACACCTGATCTGCACCCAGTCCGGTAAGAACCTGACCATCGGCATCCAGCAGCCCTGCGGTATTGGTGAGTAACATCAGCTTTTCAGCTTTCATGACCTCCGCCAGTTTACCCGCCACCAGATCCGCATTGATGTTATAGGATTGTCCATCTTCACCTACCCCAATCGGAGCAATAACGGGAATGAAATTGCCCCTGACCAGCATATCCAGCACTGAAGTGTCGATACTGGCAACCTCACCCACATGGCCGATATCGATAATCTCAGGTGCCTCAAGTTCAGGGGTTTTTCGTGTTACCACCATTTTACGTGCCCGGATCAGATCTCCATCCTTTCCGGTCAGCCCCACGGCACTACCACCATGACGGTTAATCAGGTTCACGATATCCTTATTCACCAGACCACCGAGCACCATTTCAACCACGTCCATGGTTTCGCTGTCGGTCACCCGCATGCCATTAATGAACTCACTTTCCTTACCGATGCGTTCCAGCAATTTGCCTATTTGTGGTCCACCGCCGTGCACCACCACCGGGTTCATACCAACCAGCTTCATCAGCACGACATCACGCGCAAAACTTTTTTTCAGCTCCTCATCGACCATCGCATTACCACCGTATTTGATCACGATGGTTTTATTGATGAAACGCTGTATATAGGGCAGCGCTTCGGTGAGTACGCGGGCAAAGGTATTGGCGTCTTGTGAATTAATCGTCATTACAGGTCTTGGTATTTAATTATTGCGACGTAGTATAACGGCATGGCATGCCATACCGCTGTTTATTGAGTTAATTGTTGTCTCAGCTTAGAACGGCAATCCGAGGGTATCATCAAGCGACTGTATCAACTCCTTAAAGCGCCCCTGAATCTCCAGCATTGCCGCCTCGTCATCACCCTCAAAGCGCAGGATAAGACAGGGTGTTGTGTTCGACGCACGAATCAATCCCCAGCCATTCGGAAAATCAACCCGCAGACCGTCAACATGACTGATCTCGGCATTTTCAAACGCCGCATTATCTACCAGTTGCTGCATAAACGGGCCATGCCTTTCCTCACTAAGGTCTATCCGGAGTTCCGGTGTTGTTACACCCGTCGGCAGGGCGCTCAGAATTTCTGTCGGTGTACCCTCGGTGCCGAGCAGGATCTCCAGCAGGCGCGCAGCGGTATAGATCGCATCATCAAAACCATACCACCGCTCCTTGAAGAATATGTGTCCGCTCATTTCACCGGCCAGGGGCGAGTCGATCTCTTTCATCTTGGTCTTGATGAACGAATGTCCGGTTTTCCACATCAGTGGCTTACCACCATTTTCTTCGATACAGGCCTTCAGATGGCGACTGCATTTCACATCATAAATAATCTCGGCACCCGGATTACGTGACAGCACATCTGCGGCATACAGCATCATCTGACGATCGGGCCAGATAACATTACCTTCCGCATCAACCACACCGAGACGATCGCCATCACCATCGAACGCGAGTCCCAGATCGGCATTTGTCTCTTTCACCTTCGCAATCAGATCCTGCAGATTTTCCGGCTGGCTGGGATCCGGGTGATGGTTGGGGAAATTACCATCAACATCGCAGAACAAATCGACCACATCGTGTCCAAGTGCGCGGATCAATTGCGGCGCCATCACCCCGGCCACTCCATTTCCGCAATCCACGACCACTTTGTATGAATTACCGAGGGCAACCGGAATATCTTCCGTGACGCGACGAATATATTCGGAGCCAATATCCGCCTTCTGGGTCTCGCCGCTACCCGTGACAAAATCACCCGACTGGATACGTGTATAAAGGGCAGTAATGTCATCCCCAAACAGGGTGTCACCGCCAATCATCATTTTCAGACCGTTATAGTCCGGCGGATTATGACTGCCTGTGACCATCACGCCACTGCCGGTCTCAAGGAAATAGGTTGCGAAATACAGCACCGGTGTTGGCACCATACCGATGTCAATCACATCCATGCCGGTCTCAGATAAGCCCCGAATCAATGCCTCAATCAGCTCCGGGCCGGAATGACGACCATCACGGCCTACCACCATGGTTTTCTGATCACGTGCCTGCGCCTCACTACCCAGTGCGCGACCGATGTCATACACCAGTTCAGTGGTCAGCGTCTTACCGACAATGCCACGGATATCATAGGCACGAAACACCGAGGCGCTGCCGTCAGTAGTCGTTTCAGCAGGCTTGCCCGCCTCCGCTACGTCGACCTTTGCGGGCTCGGTAATATCTTCTTCAGCCGTGATCGCCGAGAGATCTTCTTCGGCGGTCAGATCAAACATTGGCTCTTCTGCTGCCGCACTCAAATCCAGATCCATTTCCGGGGCAGCCTCTGCGGGCTTTTCCGGAACCTTAATCCGCGTAATATCTTCACCGTCCAGCCCCTGGGACAGGGGTTGTGCCTCATCTTCAAGCGCATTGGTAGACACCTGCCCCTTAAGACTGGGCACCAGTCTCGCCAGACCCGGGTGTTCACCGTCCATAATCGCGCGAACCGCTCCGGTATACACCACACCGTCGTTTGAACCTTTATCGGCAGAGGGCGATTTGCGTCGGTATAACATGAAGCCTGCGCCGAGTCCTGCCAATAACACGATGGCAACCAGGCCCAGGAATAATGGGTTAAAGGAATCACCGGTGTCAGACTCTACGGTCGCACCCTCGGCAGACCAGAATTTTAGCTGCCAGGCACTCCCTATAATCTTGCTCGAACTGGCCTGCCCGCCATTCTTCAGCCCGCTGACACCATTGCTAGCGATCAGTAACGGCGGCCCCTTACGCAAGGGTTGCACAACCTCGACGTAATCACCCTTCACCTTGAGATCAGCGATCGCGACTTTCAACAGATTGACGTCCAGACTCGCGTACACCACTCCCAGAACGCTGTCCGTATCTGCTTCATCTTTCACCGGTCTGGCGGTCGCGATGTGCTGTCCCTTGCTACCCAGCAGATGTACTTCCGCATCAATCGGCATGCCCGTCGTCACCACCCTGCGCACCATGTCCAGCGAACCAAAACTAAACGGAGGCATACTCTCTTCATCGGGCATGCTGGTTGTCGGTAATAACAAACGCAGACGTAACAGTGAGCTGAAATTGCCTGCCAGACGGGTTTCCAGTTCAGCCAGGGCTGTCTGATTCGACGTCGAGAAGGCCTCAATCACCTGTGGGTCGGCGGCGACGGCCTCGAGCGCCTTACGATTCGGGGTGAGCACACCACTCAGTGTGGAGGCTAACTGGCGGGTCACGTTTTGCTGTGCTTCAGACTGACGCTGGCTGGATTCCTCTGAACTACTGAGCAGGAAGAAACTACCACCACCAATTACAAGCACGGCCAGTAACACACTCACCAATCCGACAATCAGCCTTTGTCTGGTTTTAATTTTTATTCGTTTATTTCTGACTGGGCCCTGAATCATTCAATTTCCCCAACGGAGTAAGTTGTTTTTCTCATCTTGCTTCAGGCAGTGCCGGTATGACCAAAGCCACCTTCACTGCGAGATGATTCTTCAAATGAATCGACTACTTCAAAATCTGCCTGCACGACAGGCACCAGGATTAACTGCGCTATTCTTTCACCGGGTTCGATGGTGAATGCAGCGGTACCACGATTCCAGCAGGAGATGAATAACTGCCCCTGATAATCCGAATCGATCAGGCCCACCAGATTCCCCAGAACGATGCCGTGTTTATGCCCCAGACCGGAACGTGGCAGGATCATCGCAGCCAGTGACGGATCTTCGATGTGGATCGCAACCCCGGATGGAATTAGCCGGGTCTCACCCGGCTCCAGAACCAGCGCTTCGTCGAGGCAGGCGCGAAGATCGACACCGGCGGAACCATCGGTAGCGCGGTGCGGTAAAGGGAATTCACTGCCAATGCGTGAATCAAGTATTTTTAGTTGGAGTTTTTTCACGGTATCGCTCGATTATGAGGCTGATCAGATCTCTGGCCAGCTGATGTTTGGATGCACGGGGTAACTCTCGTTCACCGCCCTGCCAGAACACGTGCAGGGCATTTTCTTCGCTGTCGAAGCCCTGACCGGGGATACCAACCTGATTCGCAGCGACCATATCCAGCGCCTTCCGATTCAGTTTTCCCAGCGCGTTTTCCTGCAGATTCTGTGTCTCGGCAGCAAAACCTACGGTAAAAGGGGCTGAACCCAGGGCAGCAACCTGCTTGAGTATATCCGGTGTCCGGGCGAGAGTCAGGGACAGCTCCTCATCGTGTTTCTTAATTTTATGTTCTGCAACAGTTGCACTTCGATAATCGGCCACTGCAGCGGCAGCAATAAATATCTGGCAATTCCCGATCGCCGACATGACCGCGTTGAGCATGTCCTCGGCACTATGAATATGAATGCAGCGTACCTGTTCCGGTGGGTTCAAGGCCACCGGCCCACTGACCAGCGTCACCTCGGCACCGGCGGCGCGTGCCGCCTCGGCGATTGCATAACCCATGCGACCGGAACTGCGGTTGGTAATGTAACGTACCGGGTCCAGATCCTCACAGGTCGGCCCGGCGGTGACCATCACATGCAGACCCGATAAGACCCCACCTGTAAAAGACTCTTCCATACGTTGCGCCAGATCCGTCGGTTCCAGCATACGTCCTGCGCCGGTTTCACCGCAGGCCTGTTCACCCACCCCCGGACCAAACAAAGTCACGCCCCTTGAACCGAGTAACCGGGCATTGGCCTGAGTTGCAGCGGCCAGCCACATCTTATTGTTCATCGCCGGGGCCAGATATACGGGTGCCGTGGTAGCCAGACACAGGGTGCTTAACAGATCATCGGCAAGACCATGTGCCAGTCGTGCCATGCAATTGGCACTGGCAGGGGCAATCAGAACCGCATCAGCCCAGCGTGCCAGTTCAATATGCCCCATACTGGACTCGGTTTCAGAATCCAGCAAATCGGTATGCACCGGATGTCCCGACAGGGCCTGAAAGGTCAGCGGAGTGACAAATTCACAGGCCGATTTTGTCATTACCACCCGCACTTCCGCACCCAGTTCGAGCAAACGCCGCACCAGGTCCGCACTCTTGTAGGCGGCAATCCCTCCAGTCACACCGAGGACAATATGTTTTTGACTTAATCCACTCATAAATCGGGAGTTTACCGCATCGCAAAGCCTGCATATACTCTGCTAACGTCGGCCAGCCTGGATGGCCGCTACACCTGACTTCCAGGTGCAGACGACAAGGAGCACGTATGGCGATTACTGACTGGCCGGAAGACGAGCGGCCACGTGAAAAATTATTGCGTAAAGGATCATCCAGCCTGTCTGATGCAGAGCTACTGGCGATCTTCCTGCGCACCGGTGTCGCAGGCAAAACGGCACTGGATCTCGGACGCGAGATGCTGAATCAGCACGGAGGCCTGCGCAAACTACTGGATGCCAGTCAACAGGACTTCTGCCTGACCCGGGGTATGGGGCAAACCAAATTTATTAACCTGCAGGCGGCACTGGAACTGGGAAGACGCTATCTGGAAAGCCGCATCCTGCGTAGCGACACGCTCAGCAGTCCGGCGGACACCCGACAGTATCTGACCGCGCGGTTACGCCCACATCAGCAGGAAGTTTTCGCCTGCCTGTTTCTGGATACGCGGCACCGGGTCATTGAGTATGAAGAACTGTTTCACGGCACCATTGACGGCGCCAGCGTGCACCCGCGAGAGGTAGTAAAACGCGCCCTGCATCATAATGCGGCGGCGTTGATCCTGGCACACAATCATCCCTCAGGGGTGGCAGAGCCCAGTCAGGCGGACGAACGCATCACCCAGCGACTCAAAGAAGCGCTGGCAATGGTGGATATCCGCGTGCTGGATCACATCGTCATAGGCGATGGCGAGACCTGCTCACTGGCGGAACGGGGGCTGATTTAAGGGCTGATCCAGACCTTATATATAGTCGTAATGGCCGTCATAGGCCCGAATTCAACACAGGGCTTGGCTAACGAGGCTGATCCATGTAAGATCGCGCACCTTTCGTAACAGGCTTAATTTTAGGAAACAATCATGTCACGAGTATGCCAGGTAACCGGTAAGCGTCCAGTCGCTGGAAACAATGTATCGCACGCCCATAACAAAACCCGTCGCCGGTTCCTGCCGAACCTGCACAGCCACAGATTCTGGGTCGAAAGCGAAAATCGCTTCGTTCGTCTGCGTGTCAGCAGTAAGGGCATGCGCATTATCGACAAGAAAGGTATCGATCAGGTACTGACAGACATTCGCACACGCGGCGACAAGGTCTAAGGAGAACTGACATGCAGGACAAAATTAAACTGGTATCCAGTGCCAAAACCGGTCATTACTACACGACCACCAAGAACAAACGCAACGTGCCAGACAAGATGGAAATGATGAAATACGATCCAACCATCCGTAAGCACGTGATGTACAAAGAAGCGAAAATTAAATAATTTCGCTCTGACTCGTACGACATAAGCCTGAAAAAGCCCGCTTAGCGGGCTTTTTTATTGCCTTTGATTTAGTGTGATTGGGATGTGCCTGATCGTCCGATGTCTATTTGTGAACACTCGCCATCCCTTGTCCGCCCTTTCAGGCTGTTCCTCTCAATACTCCCTTGTTCAGCGCTGATAACTGGACCGCAACTCAAAACCAGTTACGTATTAGCTAACTGTATAGTGCTAAAGAAACAGCCTTTGTTTGTTGAAACCCTTTGACGTAGCCGAGCATCGCAGTCAGTGATGGATTAGCCCGTCAGGGTGTGCGCAGGGATGCGCGCATGAGTCCAGGGGATAAGGATATCCCCTTGGACGAGCCCATCTCTGGCGAGAAGCACAGGGAACCCGAAGGGCAAGTCATGGGGCGGCTTTTCTCTTGGTGACTTCTCTTTTTCCGGAAAAAGAGAAGTCACTCGCCATCAGGCGAAAAGAAGCATCAACACAGGCAAATAGCGTATAAAAAATAAGGAACAAACGCCCAATTTACCCAAACTCACAAAACAAACATAAATTCCCATACTCATCCACCCGACAGGCCCATCCCGGCGCCAGCCAGGTAGTCGAAACCTGCTCCAGGATCACCGCGGGTCCCTGAATCACAGTACCCGCAGACAGATCTGCTCGTTGCCAGACCGGCACTTGATCTTCGATCTGATAGATCTGCGTCATTCCTACGGGCTCTGCGGTCTTCGAACCCGGGCTTTTTTTCAGGCTCAGGTTTGACTCACGGCAAGACAGTCCCAGACGAGCGTTGATCACCTCAACCGGCATTTCCAGTCGATGCCCGTAGCGCTGTTGATGGGCAGCATGAAAATCTTCGATGGCCCTGGAAATACCAGACCAGGGTAAATTCAGGGTAAATGACTGACCGCGATAACACAGATCCAGACTGGGCGTTTCCTGCAGATCAGCTGCTGCTATTCCTTCGCGTTCCAGTTCTGCCTGACCATCCTGACGCAGGCGTTCATATTCGACTGCCAGATCGGCATCCGTGCATTCGTCCAGGCGTCGCTTCAAGGTACGGGAGAGCTGTCGGCCCGGCGGCGCCACCAGCATACCCAGGGCCGATAAAACCCCCGCCTGGATGGGGATCATCGCGTGTTTGATCTCCAGTGCCTCGGCCAGCTCACAGATGTGTAATCCGCCTGCACCGCCAAAGCAGGTGAGCACAAACTCCCTCGGATCAAGACCGCGTTGCACGGTG
>JBFIID010000015.1:0-18532 GCA_041601415.1 Gammaproteobacteria bacterium | reverse complement strand
GTGATTGAACAACTGGAAGTGCAGGCACGTTACAGTGGTTACATAGAACGTCAGCAGGGTGAGATTGATCGTAGCCTCCGTTATGAAGATGCCCGTCTGCCGGATCATCTGGATTACAGCCAGGTACATGGCCTGTCCAGCGAAGTGGTGCAGAAGTTATCTGATTATCGCCCCGAAAACCTTGGCCAGGCCTCGCGCATCTCCGGTATCACCCCGGCTGCATTGTCATTATTGATGATCTACCTGAAAAAGACCTCGGCCAGCGCTTGAGTATTAATCGCCTTAGCAGCCGTAGCCTGCTGGATGAAGGCCTGCAAAGCATGGGCATGGTGCTGGGTGAAACGACCTGTGAGGCGCTCATCGACTACCTGCTACTGCTGGAAAAGTGGAACAAGGTTTATAACCTGACCGCCATTACCGAGCCGCGGCAGATGGTCATTCAGCACCTGCTGGACAGCCTTAGCGTACTGCCTTTCATTAGTGATGAAGCCCTGCTGGATGTCGGCACAGGTGCTGGACTGCCGGGCATGGTGATTGCTATCGCCAGACCGGAGTTGTCCTGCAGTTTGCTGGACAGCAACAATAAAAAGACCCGTTTTCTAACCCAGGTTCGTATCGAACTCGGACTGCCGCAGGTGCAGGTGTTTAATCAGCGTACGCAGGATCACCAGACCGAGACGGGTTATGGGCAGATTATCACCCGCGCCTATGCATCGCTGGCTGACATCATCAGCACGACACAGCATAACCTTGCGGAGGGTGGCCGCCTGCTGGCAATGAAAGGTCAGTATCCCACTGAGGAAGTGACTGCGCTTGAAACACAATGGCAGGTAGAGGATGAAAAGCTGCGGGTGCCGATGCTGGACGCGGAACGGCATTTGCTGATTTTAACCCCGGCAGGTGTCGCTTGATGCGGTCCGTTCGTGCCATTGTCGCGTTGCGCTCCGTCTGTGCAATAATAGTCGCCCCTGAATTCCCGATACTCGCCCGATGACAAAAATATTCGCGATAGCAAACCAGAAGGGTGGTGTAGGCAAGACCACCACCAGCGTCAACCTCGCCGCCTCGCTGGCCGCGACGCGACGACGCGTGTTGCTGATCGATCTGGACCCGCAGGGTAATGCGACCATGGGCAGTGGCGTCGACAAGTCCAGTCTTGGTATGTCCAGCTACGATGTCCTGATGGGTGAGGCCACGGTAGGGCTGGCGCGTGTCAGCCTGGAAGAGCTTAAGTATGATTTACTGCCGGGTAACGGAGACCTGACCGGTGCTGAAGTGGGACTGCTGGATGAGATAGCCCGTGAACTGCGGCTGCGTGATGCCCTGTCATCGGTGCTGGATGATTACGATTACATCATTATAGACTGCCCGCCTTCGCTGAATATGCTGACCGTGAACGCACTGGTCGCCGCCAGTTCCGTGATTATCCCGACCCAGTGCGAATACTATGCGCTTGAAGGACTCACCGCTCTGGTCAACACGATCGAAAAAATCAAAAAGTTTCTGAACCCGCAGCTCCAGATCGAAG
This sequence comes from Gammaproteobacteria bacterium, assembly GCA_041601415.1. GTDB lineage: Bacteria > Pseudomonadota > Gammaproteobacteria > JBFIID01 > JBFIID01 > JBFIID01. The sequence goes on along the minus strand of JBFIID010000015.1, from coordinate 17,004 downwards.
GACTGCTCAGAACCATGTACGACCCACGAAACAATCTTGCTAATGATGTCTCGGCACAGTTGCTGAAGCATTTTGGTAACAAGGTCTATAAAACCATCATTCCGCGTAACGTGCGTCTTGCCGAGGCTCCGAGTCATGGTTTGCCGGCGCTGTTATACGACAAGGCATCGTCCGGGGCTCTGGCCTATCTGGCGCTGGCCGGTGAGATGTTAAGACGCGACGAGAACTTCTCGCGCACCGTCAACTAAGTAAGGTAACTATGGCTGTTAAGAAGAGAGGATTGGGGCGCGGACTGGATGCCTTGCTGGGAGTGAATCCCGATACGCCAGCGAAATCTGGAGAGGCCGCGGGCAGTAATGACCAGTTAAAAATGCTGCCGCTCGACCTGATGCAACGCGGGCGCTATCAGCCTCGCGTCGATATGCATACCGAGACGCTGGAAGAACTGGCTGACTCGATTCGCGCACAGGGTGTGGTTCAGCCGATTGTGATTCGGCCCATTGCCGGTGGACGCTACGAGATTATTGCAGGTGAACGCCGCTGGCGTGCCGCACAGATTGCGGAACTGGCCGAGATACCCGTAATCATTAAGGACGTACCTGATCAGGCAGCGATGAGCATGGCCCTGATCGAAAATATTCAACGCGAAAACCTTAATCCAATAGAAGAGGCCGCAGCCCTGTCTCGACTGGTGGATGAATTTGAGCTGACCCATCAGCAGGTCGCAGACGCGGTGGGGCGCTCCCGTGCCGCCGTCAGTAATCTACTTCGACTGCTGGATCTGGAAGGTGAGGCGCGAACTCTGCTAGAGCAGGGAGAGCTGGAAATGGGGCATGCGCGAGCGTTGCTTTCATTACCGCAGAATGAACAGGCAACGCTGGCACGCAAGGTCAGCCAGAAAGGTCTGTCAGTTCGCGAGACTGAGCGTCTGGTTAAGGCACTTCTCGATACAAATAGACAAATGTCTAAGCAGCCGGAAAGGCAGTCTGACCCCGATATTTTGAACCTCGAACAGGACCTTTCCGAACGTCTCGGCGCAGGCGTAAACATCAGCCATACCGCACGGGGAAAGGGAAAACTGGTGATCAACTACAATTCCCTGGATGAGCTCGAGGGGATTCTCGCCAAGATAAACTGACTATTCGCCACGGGTGAACAAAAAAGGCCCTTTCGGATTTGATCAGGCGGCTCTACATCTTTATACTTGCCGCCTGAATTTTGCTAACAAACACCGAGAATGCCAGAACGGTTGAGCAACATTCTGGAGGGGATGAAAGGCGCGGCCATGCAGCCATATATAATAAAAACCAGAGCCGCTGCTTACAGGGTAGTCAAATTTCAACTCTTGATTACAACTGTCATTACAATCTTTTTGTTGGTCGTCGGTTTAGAGACGCCAGCGTACTCAGCCTTTATAGGCGGGCTTGCCTACATTGGACCCAACGTATTTTTTGTCAGGTACTCCCTGAGAAGAAGTCCGGTTCAGGATCCGGGGATGGTCGTCCGGGGGCTGTTTTTCGGTGAAGCAGTAAAGTTGGTGCTAACCGCACTCATCTTTGCCATTTGCTTCCAGGTGATTAAGCCACTGTATGTGCCAGCGCTGTTCATGATGTTCATAGCCATGATGCTAGTGAACATGATTGGAATGGCGATGATTAACACTGAATAAACTATTACTTTCGGGATTGAGTAAATGTCTACAGAAGGTCTTACTTCTACGAGTTACATGAAACACCATCTGCAAAACCTGACCTATGGTCAGTTGCCAGAGGGTTATCAGCGTGCAGATGGTTCAGTCCTGGAACAGGCAAGCTGGACAATTGCGCACAGTCCTGAAGAAGCTATCGATATGGGCTTCTGGGCTCTAAACCTGGACAGCATGGGCTGGTCTATATTCCTCGGCCTGGTCTTTCTCATGACATTCAGGGTTGTCGCGAAAAACATCAGTGATGGTGTACCAGGCGGTTTACAGAATTTTGTTGAAGCAATGGTCGGCTTTGTAGATCAGAGTGTGAAAGAAACCTTCCACGGTAAGACTAGCCCTGTCATTGCACCACTCGCACTGACAATCTTCGTCTGGATTTTCCTGATGAACCTGATGGATCTGGTGCCAGTAGACTGGTTACCACTGGCTGCGCAGACAATTGCCGGCGATCCACATCTCTATTTCAAGGTTGTACCTTCCACCGATCCGAATATTACTTTCGGTCTGTCTATCTCGGTATTCTTCCTGATTGTGTATTACAGCATCAAGGTTAAGGGTATCGGCGGCTTCGTCGGTGAACTGACACTACAACCATTCGGGAAATACATGATCCCGTTCAACTTCCTGTTGGAAGGCGTTAGTCTTTTAGCAAAGCCCGTTTCACTTGCACTTCGTCTATTCGGAAATCTCTACGCAGGTGAACTTATCTTCATGCTGATTGCTATGCTGGGCTACTGGCAGCTGCCACTACATTTTGTATGGGCGGTCTTCCACATCCTGGTGATTGTGCTACAGGCGTTCATCTTTATGATGTTAACAATTGTGTACTTAAGCATGGCGCATGAATCGCACTAACCTTAACCGTCTGAATAGACAAGTTAAACATTGTAAAATCTGGAGGAAATAATGGAAACAATTCTGGCATTCACGGCTTTGGGTGTACTGCTGGTTCTAGGTATGGGTGCACTAGGTACCGCCATAGGATTCGGTCTGCTTGGTGGACGATTCCTGGAAGGTTCCGCACGTCAGCCTGAACTCGCTCCTATGCTGCAGGTTAAAATGTTCCTGGTAGCAGGTCTGCTTGACGCCGTGACCATGATTGGTATCGGTATTGGCATGTGGTTTACCTTTGCGAATCCTTTCCTTACCCAGCTTTAATATAAGTCGAGACGATTAAACGTAATCAGCTTTTTAAGAGGGGATTGAAGTGAATTTCAACGCAACTCTAATAGGACAGACGATTGCATTCGCAGTGTTTGTGTATTTCTGCATGAAATACGTCTGGCCACCCATCATCAAGGCGCTGGAAGAACGTCAGAGCAAAATCGCTGACGGGTTAGCCGCCGCTGAAAAGGGAAGACATGAGCTGGAACTTGCTGAAAAGCGCGCTAAAGAATTACTGCGCGAAGGTAAGGCAAAATCCCAGGAATTCATTGTCCAGGCCCAGAAACGTGCAGACGAAGTAGTCGAAGCTTCCAAAGATACTGCGAAGGTTGAAGGTGAGAGAATTCTTACCGCCGCCAGAGCAGAGATCGAGCAGGAACGTCAGCAAGCGAGAGAAGAACTCCGTCAGCAGGTGGCACATCTTGCCATTGCAGGTGCTGAACAGGTTCTGATGCGCGAAGTTGATAGTAAAGCTCACAGTGAAGTCCTCGATAAACTCGGCGCACAATTGTAATCGGCAGAGACTATGCAGGAAAAAATTACAATCGCACGTCCATATGCTCAGGCAGCATTCGATCTGGCAACAGAAGAAGGTAATCTGGCCGAATGGTCAGAGATGCTTAATCTTCTAGGCACCATCATCGCCGATGAAAACATGCAGCCTGTTTGTGTTAACCCGCGAGTAAGCAAAGAGCAGCTAGTATCACTGGTTCTGGAACTGACAGGAGACTCTCTGTCAGCGACAGGCAAGAACTTTGTTAAGGTTCTTGTCGAGGCAGAGAGATTGCTGCTGGCGCCACAGATACATGTTCTGTTTGACGAGCTGAAGTCTGAGGCGGAGAAGGTCCTTCAGGTGAAGGTCTCAACTGCTTTTGAACTGACTGCGGAGCAACAGAACACGATCGCAACATCAATGAGTGAGCGTTTCGGCAAGAAAGTCGAGCTCTCAACGCTGATTGATGAATCCCTGATTGGCGGGGCGATCATTCGAGCTGGTGATGTAGTGATAGATTCATCACTGCGAGGGCGGTTGCAAAAACTGTCAAGCGGATTCAGTTGACCCGCATCGAACTGAATGATGCGATCGAATAGATAAATTTTAATGAGGTTGTCCAATGCAAATCAGTGCGACAGAAATCAGTGAACTGATTAAAAAGAAAATCCAGGATTTTGACCTGGCGACGGAGGCCCGTACAGAAGGCACCGTAGTCAGTCTAAGCGACGGTATTGCACGCATCCATGGCCTGAGTGACGCCATGCAGGGTGAAATGATTGAGTTTCCTGGTGGAGTCTATGGTCTGGCTCTTAACCTTGAAAGAGACTCTGTTGGTGTTGTGGTACTGGGTGAATACGAGCACATCACTGAAGGTGATACCGCTAAGTGCACCAAGCGAATTCTTGAAGTCCCTACCGGTGAAGCTCTGCTGGGTCGCGTCGTCAACTCATTGGGTACACCCATTGATGGCAAGGGCGACATAGTAACTGATACCAGTTCCCCAATTGAGAAGATTGCTCCTGGCGTTATCGCACGTCAGTCAGTGGATCAGCCGGTTCAGACCGGTCTTAAGTCAATTGATGCCATGGTGCCAGTTGGCCGTGGTCAGCGTGAGTTGATCATTGGTGACCGTCAGACAGGTAAGACTGCTGTTGCTATTGATGCCATCATCAATCAGAAGGGCACCGGCGTTAAATGCGTCTACGTTGCTATCGGACAGAAAGCCTCATCCGTGATGGCAGTGGTTCAGAAGCTGGAAGAACACGGCGCTCTGGAACATACCATCGTGGTTGCCGCCAATGCATCTGAATCTGCTGCTATGCAGTACATCGCTCCTTACTCTGGTTGTGCCATGGGTGAGTACTTCCGCGATAAGGGTGAAGACGCGTTGATCGTTTATGACGATCTGACCAAACAGGCCTGGGCTTACCGTCAGGTATCCCTGTTGCTGCGTCGTCCGCCAGGTCGTGAAGCATATCCTGGTGACGTGTTCTATTTGCACTCACGCCTGCTGGAACGTGCGGCTCGAATCAATGCAGACTACGTTGAAAAAATTACCGACGGAAAGGTCAAAGGCAAAACAGGTTCATTAACTGCTCTGCCCATCATTGAAACCCAGGCCGGTGACGTGTCTGCATTCGTGCCGACCAACGTGATTTCTATTACCGACGGTCAGATTTTCCTTGAGTCTGATTTGTTTAACTCCGGCATTCGTCCTGCTATTAACGCAGGTCTTTCAGTATCACGAGTCGGTGGTGCTGCACAGACCAAGATTGTTAAGAAGCTGGGTGGTGGTGTGCGTCTGGCACTCGCTCAGTATCGTGAGCTTGCAGCATTTGCGCAGTTTGCTTCCGACCTTGACGAAGCCACACGTAAACAGCTTGAACGTGGTCAGCGCGTTATGGAACTGATGAAACAGAAGCAGTATTCACCTATGAATGTTGCTGAAATGGGTGTCAGTCTGTACGCCGTTGAACATGGTTATATCGATGAAGTTGAGCTTGAAAAGGTTGGTGATTTTGAAGAAGCGCTGATGGCGTTTATGAACGCAGATAAAGCCGACCTGATGAAGAAAATCAATGAGAAGGGTGATTACAATGATGAAATCGAAGCTGCCTTGAAGGCGGGTATCGATGAATTCAAGGCTAATCACACCTGGTAATCATTAAACCTGACTACGGGAAATTGTAATGGCAGTAGGTAAGGAAATTCGTACCCAGATCGCGAGTGTTAAAAATACTCAGAAGATCACCGGTGCTATGCAGATGGTTGCAGCAAGCAAAATGCGCAAGGCGCAGGAACGCATGGCTGCAGCTAGACCTTATGCAGAAAAGATGCGCTCTGTTATTAGCCATCTTGCCTATGCGAATACCGAGTATCACCATCCGTATATGCAACAGCGAGATATCAAGCGAATTGGTTTGATCGTTATTTCTACGGATCGTGGGCTGTGTGGTGGACTTAACTCGAACCTGTTCCGTGCCATAGTGGCACGCATGAAACAGCTGGATGCTGAAGGTATCGAAGTTGATCTGGTCACATTCGGTGGCAAGGCTGCAAGTTTCTTTAAAAATGTTGGCGGAAATGTCGTCGCCAAGGCTCACCATCTAGGTGATGCACCACATCTGAATGACCTGATTGGTGCAATCAAGGTGATGCTTGATGCCTATGAAGATGGACAGATTGACCAGCTTTTCGTAGCGGGCAATCAGTTCGTTAATTCAATGACGCAGAAACCGGAAATTGAACAGCTACTGCCCATTCAGCCTGGTGAAGATCAGGAAATGAGACATCACTGGGATTACATCTATGAGCCAGAAGCTCAGGAAGTGATGGATCACCTTTTACAGCGCTATATCGAATCACTTGTGTATCAGGGAGTGGTCGAAAATATCGCCTGTGAACAGGCCGCCAGAATGGTCGCGATGAAGAGCGCGTCCGACAACGCCAGTACGATGATTGACGACCTTGAACTGATTTACAACAAGGCGCGTCAGGCAGCAATTACACAGGAACTGTCTGAAATCGTCAGTGGTGCAGCAGCGGTTTAATCATTTAATCAATAGCGATATTGCACAATATGTTTGAGCAATATCGAAATGCAGAGAAAGTAAAGAGAGGAACCAACACATGAGTTCTGGAAAGGTAGTAGAAGTCATCGGCGCGGTTGTTGACGTGGAGTTCCCTTCCGATTCAATTCCGAAGGTATATGACGCGCTGAAGATCGCAGAAACCGGTACAACACTGGAAGTGCAGCAGCAGTTAGGTGATGGCGTAGTAAGAACCATCGCACTGGGTACAACAGACGGTCTGCGTCGTGGTATTGACGTCGTCAGTACAGGTGCTCCTATTTCAGTGCCAGTCGGTATTAAAACTCTGGGACGTATCATGGACGTGTTGGGTGATCCCATCGATGATAAAGGTCCAATCGGTCATGAAGAGTCCATGCCAATTCATCGTATGGCTCCTATTTTTACCGAACTGTCTCCTGGTCAGGAACTGCTGGAAACCGGCATCAAGGTTATTGACCTTGTTTGTCCGTTTGCCAAGGGCGGTAAAGTTGGCCTGTTCGGTGGTGCCGGTGTGGGCAAGACCGTTAACATGATGGAATTGATTCGTAACATCGCTATCGAGCACAGTGGTTACTCTGTGTTTGCCGGTGTGGGCGAGCGTACTCGTGAGGGTAACGACTTCTATCACGAAATGACTGACTCAAACGTTATCGACAAGGTGTCACTGGTTTACGGTCAGATGAATGAGCCTCCTGGTAACCGTCTGCGCGTCGCGTTGACCGGTCTGACCATGGCCGAAATATTCCGTGACGAAGGTCGTGACGTACTGTTGTTCGTTGACAACATTTATCGATTCACCCTGGCGGGTACCGAAGTATCAGCACTGCTGGGACGTATGCCATCTGCCGTGGGTTATCAGCCAACACTGGCTGAAGAAATGGGTCGCCTGCAGGAACGTATTACATCAACCAAGACGGGTTCTATTACATCCGTACAGGCGGTATATGTGCCTGCCGATGACTTGACTGACCCGTCTCCTGCAACCACCTTTGCTCACCTTGACTCAACCGTCGTGTTGTCTCGTCAGATTGCTGAACTGGGTATTTACCCGGCTGTGGATCCTCTGGATTCAACCAGTCGTCAGCTCGACCCACTGATCATCGGTCAGGAGCACTATGACACCACACGTGACGTTCAGAACACATTGCAGCGTTACAAGGAACTGCGTGACATCATCGCGATTCTGGGCATGGACGAGCTGTCTGAAGACGATAAGCTGGTTGTGTCACGTGCTCGTAAAGTTCAGCGCTTCCTGTCACAGCCGTTCTTCGTGGCCGAAGTGTTTACCGGTTCACCAGGTAAGTATGTTTCACTGAAAGACACCATCGCTGGTTTCCGCGGTATCGTTGACGGTGAATATGACAACCTGCCTGAACAGGCTTTCTACATGGTCGGTGGTATTGATGAAGTTGTAGAAAAGGCCAAAAACCTCTAATTAGTAAGGGTGGATAGAATGGCTATGACCATACATGTAGACATCGTCAGTGCTGAGAGAGCGATCTTTTCAGGACTCGCGGAGATGGTTTTTGCTCCAGCGATTATGGGCGAAGTCGGTATAGCACCAGCTCACGCACCATTAATGACGAAACTGGGTGCAGGTGAAGTACGACTGCAGTTACCAGAAGGTAAGGAAGAAGCGTTCTATATCTCTGGTGGCTTACTTGAGGTTCAGCCTCGTGTCGTTACTATCCTGTCGGATACTGCCGATCGTGCAGAGAATCTGGATGAAGCCGCAGCTCTGGAAGCCAAACGCCAGGCAGAAGAAGCCATGGCAGATCGCTCTTCAGAGATGGATTATGCCAAGGCACAGGCAGAACTGGCCGAGGCAGTTGCGATGATTCAGACCATTCAACGTCTGAAGAAGCGTACTGGTGGCAGCTAAACCAACGTAGTAATAAAAAAAGCCCCGCAAGGGGCTTTTTTTTTGTGTTCAGTAAAGAAGTAAACTACTACAAAAAGTACAGGGTTCTATTCAAATTACAATATCTATATATTGTCTATCTACTCTGAAGAAAGGTGGTCCAACGGTATGGCATTAAGCATCATTATTCTTGCAGCGGGTCAGGGCACTCGTATGCGTTCAAGCAAACCGAAGGTTCTGCATAAGCTGGCTGAAAAATCACTGCTTGAACATGTCGTACAAACCGCCAGCCTGCTCGCTAAAGACAATATTCATGTGGTCTATGGGCATGGTGGTGAACAGCTATTGGAAGAATTGTCAGACCTGAGTGTTAAATGGGTCTTGCAGGAAGAACAACTCGGAACCGGACATGCCGTTGCACAGGCAATGGATCCCATCCCACCGGAGGATCTGGTACTTATCCTATACGGCGATGTACCTCTGATCAGCCGGGACACTCTTGAATCACTCATTAAAGCAGGTATTAGAGGTGGATTAGGCCTACTGACAGTCAGGCTTGAAAACCCGGCGGGTTATGGGCGGATACTGCGTGATGCTGCGGGTGAAGTAACAAGAATCGTCGAAGAAAAAGATGCCACTGAAGAGGAAAAAATCGTCTCCGAAGTGAACACCGGAATGATGTGTGTTGACTGCGATAAACTCGCTGGCTGGTTAAATCAGCTCGAAAATAATAATGCACAGGGCGAGTTTTACCTCACCGATATTATCGAAATGGCAGTTGCAGATGGGCTTCAGGTAAACACTGTGATGGCCGCATCCGAAATAGAGGTAATGGGTATCAATGACCGTGTACAGCTGGCAGAAATGGAACGTAATTATCAGCTCATGCAGGCGCATTATTTAATGCAGCAGGGCGTTACCCTGAAAGACCCAATGCGTTTTGATCTGCGTGGGGATCTGAGTATCGGTACGGATGTCACAATCGACGTAAATGTGGTCCTTGAAGGCAAAGTACAAATAGGAAATAACGTCAACATTGGTGCTAACACCGTAATTAGTGACTCTGTCATCGCTGACGATGTGACGATATTGCAGAATTGTTTGATCGATAAAAGTCAGGTGGGTAAGGGCACGAAGATAGGACCGTTCGCACGACTGCGTCCAGACACGGTGCTCAAGGAAAACGTACACGTTGGTAATTTCGTTGAGATCAAAAAAACAGTGGTCGATAACGGTAGCAAGGTAAATCACCTGAGTTATATCGGTGATGCTGAAGTTGGTAAAGATGTGAACATCGGTGCCGGGACGATTACCTGCAATTACGATGGCGCTAACAAATTTAAAACCATTATTGGTGACGGTGCCTTTATCGGCTCTGATACACAACTGGTAGCACCTGTAACGGTTGGAGCAGGGGCAACACTCGGCGCGGGAACAACACTGACGCATGATGCAACGGCTGAAAAACTCACAATAAGTCGAGCCAGACAGACAAGTATTGATGGCTGGAAAAGACCGGTGAAAAAGGTGACGCCGTGAAGCTGGGTTACTATCAGTATCGCCCCCTGTTTGGCAAGGTGGCACACAACAGGAAAAAGGTTGTCGCAGCATTGCAGCAGGCCGATGCAGATTTAATCGTGTTACCCGAGTTGGCCTTCACCGGCTATTATTTTCAGGATCGGGAAGAGTGTCTTGCGTTGGCCGAGGACCCGGATTCATCAGAAACTATCGATGCCCTGCATGCGCTTTGCAAAGAAAAAGATATGTATGTGGTGTCAGGCTTTACAGAACGTAAAAAAGATAAGGTCTTCAATAGCTCCGTACTCGTTGGCCCGAATGGTTTAGTCCACACTTATCGAAAACTTCATTTATTTAACGAAGAAAAAAATATTTTTGACGACGGTGATATTGCCTTACAGGTGAATACGGTTAAGGATGCAAAAATAGGCATGATGGTCTGTTTCGACTGGGCATTCCCGGAGGTGACACGCAGTCTGGTGCTACAGGGCGCTGAAGTGATCTGCCATCCATCTAATCTGGTACTGACTTTTTGTCAGCAGGCGATGCTCACGCGTTGTCTGGAGAATCGAGTCTTCGCGGTGACGACCAACCGTTATGGCGCAGACACACGTCCCAGGGGTAGTGTGAAGTTTACGGGTAAAAGTCAGATTGTCGCGCCGGGAGGCGTGTTACTGAATAGCGCACCGGGTCAACGGGATGCGCTTCATGTTGAAAATATCAGACCTTCCGATGCCAATAGTAAAATGATCACACCATTAAACGACTTGCTCGGTGATCGTAGACCCGAGTGGTATCAGGAACTTACTGCACAAGGAGTAAAAAAATGACGTTTACAACCGCTGATCTCTATGATGAATTAGGTGATGCATTACAGGTCGCCACACCAATGTTTAACGATTATGGCGGCGAGAAAAAATTCTCTGGGCCCATTACCACCATCAAGGCACATGAAGATAATGTACTGGTACGTTCCGCTTTGGAAGAACCGGGTGAAGGGCGTGTACTGGTGATTGATGGCGGTGGTTCATTACGCTGCGCAATGGTCGGTGACATGCTGGCAGAAATAGGTGTCAAGAATGGCTGGTCGGGGATTCTGGTTTACGGATGTATAAGAGACGCAGTGATGATGTCATCCATGAAACTCGGTATAAAAGCACTGAATACCAACCCGAAAAAAAGTGTTAAAAAAGGCGCAGGTGATCGCGACATCCCTGTCACTTTCGCAGGCGTGACTTTTGTTCCGGGACATTACCTCTATGCCGATGAAGACGGTGTGGTGGTTGCCGAGACCAAAGTCGTCTAAGAGAACGGCACTGCAATGGCAGCTAAATTTAAAGTCGCCTGTATACAGACCTGTGCGGACAATGACATCGACAGGAATGTAACGGAGACGGAAGCTTACTTAAGAAGTGCCGTGGCAGAAGGTGCCGAACTGGTTTGTCTGGCGGAATACTTTTCCTGTATTGAAGCCGATGAAAGCCTGTTGTTGAGACAGGCATTTAGCGAAGAAACGCATCCCGCATTGAGTCATTTCTGTGCGTTGGCTGCAGAGCTTAAGGTCTGGTTATTGCTGGGTTCACTGCCCATCAGGATCTCAGACTCGAAGGTCAATAATCGTTCCTATCTGATTGATGCAGCCGGAAACATAGTTGCCCGCTACAGCAAAATGCATTTGTTTGATGTCGCCCTGAAAAGCGGTGAAAGTTATCGGGAGTCTGCTACGGTAGAAGCTGGTCAACAGGCCGTTCTCGCCACTACACCCTGGGGCAAACTGGGCATGACTATCTGTTATGACCTGCGCTTTGCCTATCTATATCGTGCTCTGGCCCACGCCGGCGCCAGTTTCATCTCAGTGCCTGCGGCGTTTACCCAGACTACCGGAGAGGTGCACTGGCATGTATTGCTGCGCGCACGCGCAATCGAGACCGGCTGCTTTATTTTTGCCCCCGATCAATGTGGGGTCAGGAGTAGTGGCCGGGCAACCTATGGCCACTCTCTAATAATCTCGCCGTGGGGTGAAATACTGGCAGATGGGGGAACCGGGCCAGGCTATGTCATAGCAGAGATTGATCCCGGGCAGGTGCAGTCTGCGAGGGCGATGATTCCAGCCCTGCAGCATGACCGCAGTGTGGATTTTGTGAACCAGTTCGAGTGATTCACCCGGCCTGGCCCCTGAATGCTGTTTTCAGGCTTGGTTGTTCAGCATTCATTCAGTGAGTTTTTCCTATTCTTGTTCCCAACAGAGATACAGATGAGCTGTATCACAGATGAAAAGGAGCAAGGGCATGAAAACCACTACAGGTATTTTATTCACAATACTGGCCACCAGTCTGGTGGCACAACCCGTACTGGCGGGAAACAAGGGCCGCCATGATCGCGGTCACTACAGTGACTATGCACGCGTCGAACATGTTGAACCGGTTTATCGAGTGGTCAATGTTCCCGTGTCACATGAAGAGTGTGGCTATGAGGAAGTGACTCGTTACTCAGAGCATAATAGCCGTAGGTCTGAATCCTACACGCCGATGATTCTGGGCGGTATTCTGGGTGGTGTGGTCGGTAACCGTTTCGGTAAAGGCGGTGGTAATAAGGCCTTAACAATTGCCGGTACGGTACTGGGTGCCTCGGTGGGTAATGATGTCTCCGCTAATAATCACTCACAGGCGCAACCCTACAGAACCACAGAACGTCGCTGTCACACAGTTACAGATTATCGTGAACAGCAGGAACTGGAAGGTTATCGAGTGACGTATCGATATAACGGTCGTAGTTATACGACGACAATGCCACGTGATCCTGGTGACCGTATTCGGGTGAATGTAGATGTCAGACCGGCATACTAAAAAGCCCATCGACCCTGCGAACAGGCGAGGTTATGATGCGCTTACAGTGCAATAAATGGATTGTTATATGTCTGTTCTGAAAAAATATTCGTCGATCATGCTGGCACTCAGCCTGAGTCTTTATGGTGTGCACGCTGGGGCAGAAAGCATCGGAGTGGATCGCGTACAAAGTGAATCGTTGTTACTGGCGCAAAGCAGTGGTATCTCAGCCGACCAGGCCGCGACGATCGTACGTAATTCAACCGGGGGACGAATTCTCTCGGTTGAGCGGCAGGATAAAAAAGGAGGCAGCGTCTATCGCGTCAAGGTCTTAATGTCTGATGGTCGCGTTCGTGTTATTCGGGTGAATGCCGATAGCGGCAAGATCAGCGGGTAAGCGGACAGATGCGTGTACTCCTACTGGAAGATGAAGACCTGCTACGCGACCAGATCGCAGAGCGACTACGCAAGGATGGCTATGCGGTAGAAACGGCAGCGAACGGCGCCGACGGCCAGTTTGCCGGCGAAGAATATCCACTGGATGTCGCGATCGTCGATATTGGTCTGCCGGATATTTCGGGGATTGACGTTTTACAGGCCTGGCGAAAACAGGGCATCAGTTTTCCGGTACTCATACTGACCGCCAGAGGGCGCTGGGAAGATAAGGTGCAGGGACTGGAAGCCGGCGCGGATGACTATCTGGTCAAACCCTTTCATATGGAAGAGTTACTTGCACGCTTGCGCGCGCTGGTGAGGCGTTCTTCCGGCTGGGCTGATTCGGTACTGAGCTGTGGCCCGATCCAGCTGGACACATCCAGCCAGTCCGTGACTGTTAATGAAAACCGGATGGAACTCACCGCCTACGAATATAAAGTGATGGAATACCTGATGCTTCACGCAGGACAGGTGATTTCCAAAACCGTATTGTCCGAGCATATTTACGAAGAAGAACTGGATCGTGACAGTAACGTACTGGAGGTTCTGATTGGTAGACTGCGTAAAAAGCTCGACCCCGATAAAACCCTGAATCCCATCGAAACGCTGCGTGGCCGTGGCTATGTCTTCAGACTGGAACGCAGCCAGTAATGCTTTCTATGAATGCGCGGTTGTTGATCGCCGCCAGCATAGTACTCGCCTCATTTCTCAGCCTCACCGGCCTCGCTCTGGATAAGGCATTTCAGCGCAGTGTAAAAAACGGCGTAGAAGAACGACTCAAAACACAGATCTATCTGTTACTCGGGGCCTCCGATCTTAATCAGGATAATGAGTTAAGGATTTCATCGCGACTGGCAGAGGCGCGCTATGCCACACCGGGTTCAGGCCTGTATGCCCGCGTGGTGGATAAATCCTCCGCTGTGATCTGGCGTTCCGATTCGGCATTGGGTTTAAGCCCTCCTTTTCAGGCTACAAGCGAACTGGGTGAGATGTTTTTCTCAGAGGTCATGCTAGATACCGAAGAATATTTTTCCATGTCGTTCCAGATTGCCTGGGAGATCAACCCCAGACAGCAGGAACAGTATACCTTTCAGGTTATTGAATCGAAGCAGTCGTATAACACTCAGGTCAATGGTTTCAGACGCAGCATGTCTGGCTGGTTAGCGGTAGCGGCCTTGATCCTGCTTGCCGTGCAGGGCGCAATCCTGCGCTGGAGTCTGGCACCCCTGCGAAGGCTGGCGAATGAGATTGTCGATATTGAAGAGGGGCGTTCTGAATCGGTGTCTGGCCAATACCCGGCAGAACTGTCCAGTCTGACACGAAATCTGAACGCGCTGATCCATAATAGCCAGCAACATTTACGTCGCTACCGTGATGCCCTGGGTGATCTCGCACACAGTATTAAAACCCCTCTCGCGGTGATACGCACCAGCATGCAGACCGGACAGGCGGATAAAGGACAGGAGAGCGTCACGGAGCAATTACAACGTATTGATCAGGTGGTGAACTATCAGTTACAGAAGGCCGCCGCCAGCGGCCGCAGAGCGCTGTCTACCCCGATAGAAGTACAGGCCGTGGCAGAAAAAATTCTTAATAGTCTGGATAAGGTCTACGCCTCAAAATCGCTCAGTCTGGAAATGGAGATTGAACCAGGCCTGCGCTTCAATGGTGACGAGGGCGATTTGATGGAGATGCTGGGTAACCTGCTCGACAACGCCTGCAAGTGGGCGAGTAAGAGCGTCATGCTGAAGGTATATTCCGGGACAATTGATGGAGAACGTAGTATCGGTTTGCTGATCGAAGATGATGGGCCGGGTATTCCGGATCAGCGTTTACAGCAGGTGTTGAAACGAGGCGGACGGCTGGATAGTAATGTTGAGGGTCAGGGGATCGGTCTGGCCGTGGTGCGTGATCTGGTTGAAGAGCTCTATCTGGGGCGACTGACTTTCCAGCAGAAACAGAATGGCGGAACAAGCATACTGATAGAAATACCGCAGTAAGTGCCAGATGAATGATGAACCAGTCGCTATAATTTAAAGCCGTGTTTTTTTAATTTCTCATTCAATTCCGTCACAATCTGTAAACACTTCTCCGCACCAACCGATTCAATGCAATGTTCTTCAATATTGTATTTCATCATTAGCAGCCCCCTCAGCTCATTGCTTTTGGCGTTAGGGCCGTGCGGGCAAATCGAAAAGTTTTTTCTGATGATGGCAACGATATTGGCATCGGTCAGTTCGATATTACAGGAAATGGCAAGGCGTCTAATGCGCTCTTCCATTTCGTATAATTCCTCACCGAAATGCTCTAACTCACTCATAGAAAATATCAGCTCCTGTTGACAGCGGAAGTTCGGGACAGGTGCCGGGGAAATCGGGGACAGAGTAAAACCTGTCCCCGCATCGCCTCAGTAAAGCGGAAAAATTAAAGCGTTTTCATCACGCGTTCGGCAGCGGAAATGGTGTTATCAATGTCGCCATCTGTATGTGCGCTGGAGACAAAACCGGCTTCGAATGCGGAAGGAGCCAGGTAAACACCTTCTTCCAGCATGCCGTGAAAGAATTTCTTGAAGCGTTCCGCATCACAGGCCATCACCTGTTCAAAACTTGTGATTTTATCTTCTTCTGAGAAGAACATACCGAACATTGCCGTCATGTTATTGGTGGTGAAGGGAATGCCTGCATTGCTTGCCGCATTACGCAGACCATTCACCAGTCTTTCGGTGCTGGCCTTTAGTTTGTCATGAAAACCGGGTGTGGAAATAATATCCAGCGTGGCGAGACCGGCGGTCATCGCAATCGGGTTGCCTGACAGCGTGCCCGCCTGATAAACCGGGCCGTCAGGTGCGATGTGGTTCATGATGTCGGCACGACCACCAAAGGCACCGACCGGCATACCACCGCCAATCACTTTACCCAGCACGGTAATGTCTGGCGTCACGCCATAGATGGATTGAGCACCACCGGCCGCGACGCGGAAGCCCGTCATCACTTCGTCCAGAATTAACAGCGCACCGTGTTGTTCAGTCACAGCACGTAGACCCGGTAAAAAGCCATCGACCGGTGGAATGCAGTTCATATTACCGGCCACCGGCTCAACGATGATGCAGGCGATCTGATCACCCATCTTCGCGAACAATTCTTCTACCTGGGCCAGATCGTTATAACTCAGTGTAATAGTGTGCTCTGCCAGTGAGGCAGGCACGCCGGGTGAGGTCGGTACGCCAAGCGTCAGTGCACCAGAACCGGCCTTGACCAGCAGTGAATCGGCATGCCCGTGGTAACAGCCTTCAAACTTGACGATCTTGTCACGACCGGTAAAACCACGTGCCAGACGAATGGCGCTCATGCCGGCTTCCGTACCGGAGCTGACCATGCGTACTTTCTCAATCGAGTCGACCATCTCACAGACCTTTTCGGCCATCGCCACTTCGATTGCGGTGGGGGCGCCGAAGCCCAGGCCATTGACCATCGCGCCCTGTACGGCTTCCATCACGGCAGGATGATTGTGACCGACAATCATCGGACCCCAGGAACCGACATAGTCGATATAGTCCTGATCATCTTCGCTGGTGATGGTCGCGCCATTCGCGCGTTTGAAAAAGATCGGATCGCCGCCGACACCCTTGAATGCCCGCACGGGTGAATTTACACCGCCGGGGATAATTTTTTTTGCAGCTTCACACAGATCGTGGGAACGGGTCATGTTAAGTCCTTAATCCTGGTTAAATAATTTACTGTATTGCCTGGCCGCCAGACCAATATCATCTGCGCCAAACAGGCCGTTGATGACAGCGAGGTAATCGGCTCCGGCCTCAATTAGCTGGCTGCCATTTTCGGGTGTGATGCCGCCAATAGCAACTATCGGGATAGTCAAAACCGCACTTGCCTGACGAAGGTCATCCAGTGATGCCGGGGCGGCCTCCGGTT
>JBFIID010000014.1:0-18544 GCA_041601415.1 Gammaproteobacteria bacterium | reverse complement strand
CGGGGCGCCTGCGCGGCATGTTCTATCTGGATCTGTTCGCCCGTTCCGGTAAACGCGGTGGCGCCTGGATGGATGAGTGTCTGGTACGCAAAAATTATCAGGGAGAATTGCAGATCCCGGTGGCCTACCTGACCTGTAACTTCACCCCACCCGTGGGTGATCAGCCGGCTTTGCTAACGCATAACGAAGTCACCACCATGTTCCATGAATTTGGTCATGGCCTGCATCACATGCTGACCCTGATTGATTACCCAAGCGTCTCCGGCATCAATGGCGTCGCCTGGGATGCGGTGGAACTGCCGAGCCAGTTCATGGAGAACTGGTGCTGGGAGCGCGAAGCCCTCAACGTCATCAGCAGTCATTATGAAAGCGGCGAACCACTGAGTGACGAATTATTTAGTCGCATGCTGAAAGCGCGAAATTATCAGTCGGCTATGCTGATGGTGAGACAACTGGAATTCGCATTGTTTGACTTCCGCCTGCACAAAGACTTCAGAACGGATGGCAAGACTGACATTCAGGCCCTGCTGGATCAGGTCAGAGACGAAGTGTCAGCCTTTAAACCTCCGGCCTATAACCGCTTTCAGCATGGCTTTACGCATATCTTCTCGGGTGGCTATGCGGCGGGTTATTACAGCTATAAATGGGCAGAAGTTCTGTCTGCGGATGCCTTTTCAAAATTTGAGGAAAATGGAATATTCGACCGCGCCACTGGTAAGGAGTTTTTACACAGTGTGTTAGAACAGGGAGGCTCCCGAGAACCAATGGAGTTATTCATTGAGTTCAGAGGGCGGGAACCCAGCATTGCGGCACTGTTACGTCACGCTGGTCTGGCGGCCTGAGCAACCTGCGCCTGAGTCATGCCCGGTAAACTCCTGCAATTCCTCACCCTGGTACTTGGCATTTCATGCATACAGGCACAGGCAGAGACCGTGTTTGTCATCGATCGGCTACTGGTTGGCGTACATAAGGAAAAGGCTCTGGACAGCGAAATCCTTAAGGTTTTTCCCACCGGTACACAGCTAGAGGTTCTGGAACGCATCGACGATCTGGCAAAAATAAAGGGCCCGGAAGACATCACTGGCTGGGTCGATGCCAGTTACCTGACCAGTAAAAAACCCGCTCTCGTACTCCTTGAGGAGACGCGCGCTGAACTGGAACGACTGAAGCGGGAAACACCCCCACCTGACTCACAACTTGAAGAGGATAACGAACGCCTCAAACAGCAGGCCGCCTCGGAACGTCTGAAAGCGGCGGAACTACAGGCCCAGCTGAGCAGACTGCAGAATCATCTGGAACAATCGGATGATGAGAACGACGTCGAATTATCCGACCTGCAGGCACAAAACCGGCATCTACTAGCGACGCTTCAACAGCAACAGACTAACTCACTCGCGCGATATGCGGATATCGGTCGGCATTTACTCAACGATGTGCAAAACCTGTATTACCTGCTGGCCCTGTTACTTTGCTTTGTTCTGGCCTTTCTGTGTGGTCTGCAGTTTATGGACTGGCTACAGCGCCGACGTCACGGTGGCTTCAGGATTTAACCCTACAACTTCAGGACACCACCACCCTTGTTAAAAATTGCCAGCTGGAATGTTAATTCCCTACGTGTACGCCTACCGCATGTGCTGGACTGGCTGGCCCGGCAACAGCCGGACATCCTCGCCCTGCAGGAAACCAAGTTACAGGATCTGGAGTTTCCGCTTGAGGAGATCCTGGCGGCGGGATACCAGCCCTATTTCGCCGGTCAGAAAACCTACAATGGTGTCGCACTGCTAAGTAAACGCCCTCTAAACTCCCTGCTCACTGACATCCCGGGCCTGAACGATCCCCAACGGCGGGTTCTGGGTGCCGAGTTCGATGATATTCGACTCCTTAATCTATATGTCCCCAATGGCTCAGAAGTAGGCTCGGATAAATATGCCTACAAGCTGAACTGGCTGAAACACCTCAACCTCTGGGTTGAGGAACTGCTCAGGGAAAATAAAAAGTTGATCCTGCTGGGCGACTTTAATATCGCGCCTGAAGATCAGGATGTGCATGACCCCGCCGCCTGGCAGGGTTCCGTACTGGTCAGCCCGGAGGAAAGAGCCGCACTGCAGGCCTTGCAAACACAGGGGCTCAGCGACTGCTTTCGGCTCTTTGAACAAGACCCGGCGAGTTTTTCCTGGTGGGACTATCGTGGTGGTGCCTACCGACGTAACCACGGTGTGAGGATCGATCTGATCCTCGCCAGCCAGGCCCTGCAGAACCATTGCCAGAGTTGCAGCATCGATACGACCCCGCGAGAACTGGATCAACCCTCCGATCATGCGCCAGTGCTTGCGGCGTTTTCCTGAGCAGTAGCCAGGCAACAACTAATCGACAACAATTTCTATAATTACAGTTGCTTAGCATTACACACCTGTTCCTCGACCAGGATGATTTACACCTCCCGGACTTGAATATTCAGCCCTGATACCTCAGCATTACCGATATCCGACAGGCACATAAGTGAATTCATTATGGCGCAATACGGCAAAATTGGCTTTGATTTCGACCATTGGGCAACTCTGGCTAAAACCGATCCCGAGGGCTTTGAAAGAAAGCGCTCAGAGGTCATTCAATCTCATATAGACAACTCCCCGGAACACCTGCGGCAACGTCTTAAAGGCCTGCAATGGCAGGTCGATTCAGTGCGTCAGACCAGCAGTAACCCAATGGCCGCCTGTCTCAAAATATCAGGCATGATGTGGAAATCCGTGCTGGAGGAAGATGGCCTTCTGGATAATCTCAATAGCGTCACACAGGCCACTTCGATAAAACCGCAGCAGAGAAAACAGAAACCTGCAGCAACGGTTCTGAGTATTAATTCCATGACAAACCGGCTTAAAGACGATTAATTCTTGCCAAGCTGCGCCGGGTTTTATAGAATTGCCGCCTTTCCGCCGGACCATTTGACAAATCAGATACTTAGACCGGCGAACAAGGTATCTGAAGGACAGTACAATGAAACCCGATATACACCCAGAATATGCTGACATTGCGGTAACCTGTAGTTGTGGCAATAATTTCAACACCCGCTCAACCATAGGCAAGGATCTGCATGTCGATGTCTGTTCCGCCTGCCATCCGTTTTACACGGGCAAACAGAAGATCATGGATACCGCTGGTCGTGTGGATAAATTCCGCAAGAAATACGGAAAACAGGCCAACGCCTGATCCTGACACACCCGGTACCAACGAAAGGCGCTCCTCGTGTAGCGCCTTTTTTTATGCCTGCCTGTTAGCGGGGCTTCTTATCAGCCCCGGCCTGCGTGCCGAGACCAGGCCCTGCAAGTCACGCCAATTCGATGAAATGGTTGCCGTACGTTACGTCATCGACGGCGATACCCTGAACCTGCAGGACGGCCGAAACATACGCCTTATCGGGATTGATACACCTGAAGTGGGGCATCATCAACGGTCCGCACAACCCTATGCAGATCTCGCTCGCCAGCAATTAGTTAACAGCCTCCCCGGCGATACTCGAATCGGTCTGATCTACGATACCGAGAGCAAGGATAAATATGGTCGTCGTCTGGCCCATGGCTTTCTGCCCGATGGAACAAACCTGCAGGCCCTGCAACTATCAAAAGGGCTTGCGACGACCCTGCCCATTCCACCCAGCCTCAAATTTGTAAACTGCTATCAACAGCAGCAAAGACTCGCACGTCAGCAACAACTCGGGATCTGGACGCTTCGCGAGTATCAGGCGCTCGAGCTCGACAGGACGAGCAAACTCCCAACGGGTCGTGCCCGCATCCGAGCCCGGGTACAACGCATCTCTGACAGCAAAAGCGCCGTCTGGATCAATTTAGACGGCCCGCTAGCATTACGCATCAACAAACGCGACCTGAAATATTTCTCCAGGCTTGACCTGTACAAACTGAAAGGCAAAATGTTAGAAGTGCAGGGCTGGGTTTATTATCGGAAAGGGCAGGCGCGCATCAGCCTGCGTCATCCTGTTCAGTTAATTATCGAACCTGGTTGAAACCAATAACATGCAACGGAATCTATAAACACATGCAAACTCAACTCGTTCACTCCATACGATACCTGCCCGTCCTGCTACTGCTGTTTGTCAGCGCCTGTGCAGTGAATCCTGTCACCGGCGAACAGGATCTGGTGCTCATGTCCGAAGAACAGGAGCTGGCCCTGGGCAGACAGAGTAGTGGTCAGGTGATGCAGGAATATCAGCGTTATGAAAACCCCGAGTTGCAGGATTACGTACAGAAGATCGGCGAGCGCGTAGCACGTAACAGCCACCGCAGTAATCTGGTCTACCGCTTCACCGTACTGGACAGTCGCGAGGTCAACGCCTTCGCCCTGCCCGGCGGCTATATTTACATCACCCGGGGTCTGCTCGCCTATCTGAACTCCGAAGCGGAACTGGCTGCGGTACTGGGGCATGAAGTCGGTCATGTCACGGCCAGACACAGCGTACGCCAGTACAGCGCCGCACAGATGGCAACCATTGGCGCCACACTAAGCTCGATCCTGATACCGGGCATGCAGTCACAGGCCGCGAACACCCTGGTGAATACCCTCGGCACCGCCCTGCTAAGAGGTTACGGACGTGACCATGAACTGGAGGCAGACCGGCTGGGAGCAGAGTACCTGGCCCGCGGAGGTTATGACTCAAATGCCATGCTCAAGGTGATTGGCGTACTTAAAAATCAGGAATTATTCGATCAGGAACTGGCCAAACAGGAAGGCCGTGAACCTCGCGCCTATCACGGTGTGTTTTCCACCCATCCTGCCAATGACGAACGTCTGAAGGAGGTTGTCAGCCACGCAGAGAAATTCCACACGGCTACTGCACAACAGGACAATCGGGAACAGTTTCTACAGAAAATCGACACCCTGGTGTTTGGTGACAGCGCCAGAGACGGCATCATCCGGGACGATCAGTTCTACCATCATAATCTGGGTATCGGCTTCTCGTTTCCCCACGGCTGGAACCTGAAAAACCTGCCGAGCAGTCTGGTAGGCATTGCACCAGGGAATGCCGCGATTCTTCAGATAACGCTACAGGACATCAATCAACGCATGCCTCCGCGGGATTTCATGCGTAAGCGCCTGGGTCTGGAAAATATGGAACAGGGAGAGGTTCTGAATATCTCAGGGCATGAGGCCTACACCGCACTGGCACCGGTTAAAACCCAGTTCGGGCAACGCAAAGCGCGGTTTACCGTCGTCTATTACAACCAACAGGCTTACATTTTTGCCGGCGTGAGCGATAAACCGGAACAGGCTCAGGTCTATGATCAGGACTTCCTTCAGACGGCGCGCAGCTTTCATACACTGAGCGCTGAAGAACGGGAATTCGCACGCCCATTACGCATTCATATTACAAAAACAGAGTCCAATACGCGCTTTGATGAACTGGCAAAAAATTCCCCACTGACGAAACAGGCTGCCTCCCAGCTGCGTTTGCTGAACGACCTTTATCCTGCCGGAGAACCTCTGCCGGGCAGCACGATAAAGATTGTAAGATAGAGCCGATTGCTAAGGTCGTTTCTAGCTTATCGGAGCTAAGCTGTTGCCAGTAAAGCGTTTGAAAACTTACCCACAATTCCTGTGGATAAGTGTGTGGAGTAATTCCGAATAGTCGCCCTTATCTGGTAGTAATGCTGGCTTGTAGACAGATCCGTCGTTTTTTAACCGCTTTTATAAAGCCATATAAATCATGCACTTAAAAAGCCTGGCCGATATTGTTCTCGGGCTGGAGTGTGATCCACAGAAAGCGACATGGATCAGCATAAAAATGTGAATAAATAGTCTTTGGTGGTTGACTTCCGGGAACTAATTTTGTTGCGGAGCATCATAACAGTACGTTCTGGCGAACGTGACCGTTTCTTCCTCCCTGAAACGGCCATCACCCGGTATCCCCACCGGGTGGACTCGCCCCGGCAGTTCCCCTTACCTACAGCTGCCGGGGCACTTTTTAGTCATGTGATAGCTTCAATTATCCCCACCAGCGGCAGTATCCGGCTCCACAGCGAGCCCGTACCACTGATCCAGCCTCGCATAGACCTCAGATAAACCACGCCGTTTGAGCGATGAAAACAATTGCACTGTCACATTCGGGTGTAACAATCCTGCTTCCTGCCTGACCTGCTTGAGGGTCTTGCTGGCAGGACTCTGTTTTAACTTGTCAGACTTGGTCAACAGGATATGGACGTCAATCTCCGCATTGGCACACCAGATCAACATCGCCTCATCGAGTTCTTTCAGGGGATGGCGAATATCCATCAATAACACCACGCCCTGTAAACAGTGTCGTGTTTCAAGAAACACAGGCAGTGTCGCATTCCAGTGTTCTTTCTGTTTTCTCGGCACTTTGGCATAACCATAGCCCGGTAGATCTACGATCCGGCGCTCATCATCCAGCTCGAAAAAAACCATATGCTGTGTACGCCCTGGCGTTTTACTCGTCCGCGCCAGACCATTGATCTCGGTGAGGGTATTAATCGCACTGGATTTGCCCGCATTTGAACGACCCGCAAAAGCAACCTCTCGCCCCTGATCAAGCGGTACCTGATCAAGCTGGTAGGCATTCAGCATATATTTCGCACCACGATAAAATTTTTCAGCCATACCTTATATGTCTCTAATTAAGATCAAAATTGCACAGACATAGTGCTAAACATTGCAGCCATAGATTGCCGGTGGTACGGTTCGACGCTAAACTTTTGAATCGTCTGTTCACGTCCACAGCGACAACAGAAAATCACCGAAACAAGCACGAGGAAATTATGAGAAAGCAACTTGCAACTATCGCCATCATTATGGCCAGTGTGTGTGGCAATGTACAAGCCGCAGATGTTGAGGCTGGCAAAGAAAAAGCCAGTGCCTGCGCCATGTGTCATGGCCCTGATGGCAACGCCATCAATGCCCTGTGGCCCAACCTTGCTGGTCAGGACGCAACCTACCTGAAAAAGCAGTTGCTCGATTTTCAGAATAACCGCCGCTCGGATCCCGTTATGTCGGCTATGGCGCTACCACTGACAGCAGAAGAGATAGACAATCTCTCTGCCTACTACGCAACTCAAACGCCTAATCAGGGCACAGCCAAAGCTGAACTGGTGGAACTCGGCGCACGAATCTATCGTGGTGGTAATCCCGAGACAAATGTACCGGCCTGCATGGCCTGCCACGGCCCTTCAGGTCTGGGTAACTCCGCTGCGGGATACCCCGCGCTGTCCAGCCAGAACATGGACTACACCGTTAAACAGCTGAATGACTTCAAGGCAGGTAACCGCACCAATGACGCCGCAAAGATCATGCGTCAGGTGGCTGCCAGAATGACCAAACAGGAAATCGAAGCTGTCTCTTCCTATATCAACGGTCTGCATTAATCCTGTCCTCGACATCGCCCATACCCATCCCGGTATGGGCGATGTTTGAGTATTATCGAACCTTGCCCCTGTAATGCAGTCATAACGTTGTACTTTAACACTGCATATTCATAAGCCACTGAAAACACTCTGTTATTTGGAGACACAAAAATGTTAGCCAGAAATCTGCATTCATTCATCGTCGCTATCATGCTGGGATGCCTGTCGGTCATGACGGTCAATGCCGCTGATGTAACACCAGGCCAGTACCAACAGGTAGTTCCCGAACAGGGCACCAAAACCGGTGACAAAATCGAGGTCCTCGAGATCTTCTGGTACGGTTGTCCGCATTGCTTTGACTTCGAGCCCTATGTGAATCAGTGGCTGGAAAATAAACCCGATGACGTTGGCTTCCGCCGCATGCCCGGCGTGTTCCGCAAAAACTGGGTTCCCGGTGCCAAGGCCTATTACACCGGAGAGGCACTGGGTGTACTCGATAAGACTCACCCTGCCATGTTTCACGCCATGCAGGTCGAAAAACGTAAACTGGATAATGAAGATTCCATCGCCGACCTGTTTGAAGAACAGGGCGTGAGTCGGGAAGATTTCAAAAAGGCCTGGAATTCCTTCACTGTCGACAGCAAGGTCCGTGAAGCCATGCAGATGAGCCGGCAGTATGGCATCACCGGCGTTCCTGCCGTGGTCATCAACGGTAAATACCGCACTTCGGGTGGTACCGCAGGCAGTTATCCCCAACTGCTAAAGGTCATCGACCATCTGGTCGATAAAGAAAGAACCCAATAGCGGGACGTCCTCAAGTCTTGATTCAGGTCATAAATCCCGCTTTCTAATTAAAAGCGGGATTTATGTCTGATAATTTAGTTACAACTGCAGCAGCAACACCCCCCTCGAGAGCGAAGCCCGATAACATCGCTCGTCTACAGAAAGGCATCCTCAGACTAGCCTTCTCTTTCTCCGGTCAGAACAAACAGCTCGATCAGCAGCTGGATGCCGTGAAATCGCTGGTCCGTTCACATCGTCCCGCTGAAAAAAAACTGCAACAACATATCGACGAAATACTCAACACCATCCTGAGCCTGGATTCCCTCTCCGAGGATCATCAATACGACGACTCGACGCATAACAGCATTACTCTTGAGCTGCTTGAGCGAATTAAACTACCAGCCGGTAGTGAGCAGACCCTGAGCAGGATCCGGGACCGTCTGCAGGACAATCTGCAGCAAACCGAGTTGCTCACTCTGGTCAATGAAGTCGCAAACTTGCTCAACCGTGTCATAGCAGACGCCAGTTCCACAGAGTCTCTATCACTGCTCCGCGAACCTCTGCTCTATCTCCTGCACAACCTGTTATTACCAACCAGCCTGCATGAAAAGCAGGCCTCGCTAATTCGTGAACTTGAACGCATCAGAGACTCTGGCTCGTTACAGTCGTCACTTGATTCCTTTGCCGAATTAATGAATCTGTTCCAACTGAAATTGATGTCTGAAGTGGATGACGTCGGCGAATATCTGCACCAGCTGTCTACACAGTTCAATCTTCTCTCATCGTCACTCGGCACCCAGCACAAACTGCAAGATGAAGCCTCTGATAGTACCGATGCCCTGCAATCCAGGTTCAATACAAGATTACAAAGCGTTCAGAATGATGTTGAAACTGCCGTTAGCCTGCAGTCCTTACAGGCCACCATGCAGGTACATATAAGCGACATCGGTGAACTGGTGGCCCGGTATGCAGAAACCGAACAATTACGTCACAGACAAATGCAACAGCATCTGGATGAGATGAACACGCGCATAACGAAAATGGAAGAAGAGGCGCAGGATTTACGCTGCAACCTCATTGATGAACGCAATCGCTCCTACAAAGACAGCCTGACAGGTAGCAATAATCGACATGCCTACGATGAACGCATCACTGCCGAGTATCAGAACTGGCTTCGCACCCAGGATCCCCTGTCACTGATCATGATTGATCTCGATTTTTTCAAACAGATCAATGACAGCTATGGGCATATAGCTGGTGACAAGGTGCTGTGTAACGTCAGCGCAATGATGCGTGGACAGACACGCAGTAAGGATTTCTTTGCACGCATAGGTGGAGAGGAGTTCATCATCATTCTACCCAATGCGCGAGGGCTTGATGCCCATCGTATTGCGGAAAAACTTCGCCAACTTGTCAGTAGCTCAAGCTTTCAGTACAAGGATAAACCGGTGCCCGTCAGCATCTCCTGTGGGGTTACAGAGTTCAGGACAGGTGATAGCATCAACGACGCCTACGAACGTGCCGACATCAATCTTTATCGCGCCAAGGAGGAGGGTCGAAACAGGGTTTGTTCCGATAAAAATATCGATCTGGAAGATCTCAACGGCTACGTTATTTGAACACTGTAAACAGATAAGCACCGTTACTCGCACGCAACAGACCGTTTACTTCTCCCTTCATTACATATTTGTCTATACTTTCGATTTAGTGGATTTTAATTTATTAGTGCTGGCCAATCTGTTCAAATCAATATTTTTAAAGCAGACATACTCAAGGCGAGACCAACCTCTACAATTAATAAACAGTATTCGGTATGTACCATGAAAACCTTGAGTTCTATACACAGACACGCCATTTGTACGCTCGCTGCTGCTATTTACTCTGTGAGTCACAGTGCTTTTGCTGCGAATCTTCTGGAACTCAGTGACCTCAGCACGCTCTCGCTAAGACAACTGCTGGACGTGAGTGTAGAAGTGTCATCACTGCACGATGAATCGATTCTGCATGCCCCCTCTTCCGTCACCGTATTCAACCGCCGTGAGATCATGGATCTCGGCGTACGCACGGTCGAAGAACTACTCAATTTTGTGCCCGGCTTCCAGTCCTCACGTGAAACATTTATAAATCAGGCCTCCCGCGTCGGTGCCCGCGGCACTCTCAATCCGCAGCCCTCCTATAACATCCTGTTTTTAATGGATGGACAACGGATGAATTCCGATCTATCTGGCGGCGCCCTGTTTGAAAATCGACTATTGACGGTTGCCAATATCGAACGCGTTGAGGTAATTCGTGGCCCGGGCTCTGCTCTGTATGGCACCAGCGCCTTTTCAGGCGTGGTGAATATCATCACCAGCCGCGACAGCAACAACGCCTATATTAGTGCCGGCAGTCTGAACAGCCGTGAAATGCATGTGAATCGCTCAATTCATCAGGGTGACTGGCAGGCATCCGGCTTCGTTCGTTATTACGAAGACGATGGACAAAGCTACGGTGCGGATCTGACCAATACCCTCAACCCGGCCGTCAACGCCACACGTGATCCCTATTCCGCCCTGGACTTCTACGCCACCCTGTCCTGGGACGACCGAATTCGTATCAATGCCCGCCATGCGCAGCGCGATATGGACGACTTCATCAGTTTTCAGTTTATCCAGAACGGGGTGGCGGGTAATGAAAGCTATACAGACTCCATTTCACTTAATGCCAAACTGTTTGAGCGTAAAAACTGGGGGCTGGATCTACAGCTAGGCTACATGGCCTCAATGATGGAAGAGGTCGAGAAACTGGGTCCTAATCTGGGCACCTATGAATATGCCTCGTCTGAATGGGAGCTCAAACTCGATGGGCATTATAATTTCGCTGGCAACCAGCTCAGAAGCGGGATCTCGTATCGTCGCCCGGAAACGGACAAATGGCGTTTTGTAAATGCCGCCACGGGTGCCGTGCTACCAAACGGCCCGGAAGATGGACGCGATATCGTCGGTATCTACGTACAGGATCAGTTCAATCTGACGCCACAATTACACGTCACTCTGGGTGCCCGAATAGACTGGTATTCCAAAGTAGGCTCCAGTCTTAACCCACGTGCCGCACTGGTCTATACCCCAAACTCAGCCACCGGCCTGAAGCTCCTCTACGGTGAGGCATTTCGCGCACCTAACCGGTTTCAGTCTGATGATGTCTTCGCCGGTAACTCATCCATCAATTCGGAAAAAATTCGCACCCTGGAACTTGTCTGGTTACAGGACTACTCAAACTGGCTACCTCAAACACTATCAATCCAGACCTCGGCGACACTGTTCAGAAGCTGGCATGAGAACCGTATCAAGATTACACCAGGCCCCGGTTTATTCGGGTTCCAGTCGAGTAACGACACTAGCACCCTGATCACCTCGGGCCTGGAAACCGAGGTCACAGCCGGGATCGGTGCAAACCTGTCTCTGCGCGCAAGTTATACCTACCTGCCGGAAACCGAAGAAGATCCGCAAAGCTTCGCCTCAAACAAATTTACCCTGATAGCGAATTACCACCGCAGGGACTGGAGTTTCAACATCAATGCGCAGTATCACAGCGAGATGCAACAGTTGACCGGCAGTTCTAACATCACCCTCAATGACCACTGGCTAGTCAATACATCTGCAGGCCTGCACCTGAATAAAAAACTAACACTTATTGCGCGCATCTATAACCTCAGTGATGAGACCTTTCATTCGCCAACATCGGTACCAAACCTGAATACCGGCGTCGAAAATCGCGGCAGAACATTCAGTCTCGGTCTCGAATACCTGTGGTAATTCCAGTAATACGCTCTCTACTCTGCAGGCTGCATACGCGCCTGTTGAAGCGGCGTTATGGCTTCTCCCTGTTTCTCATTCTTTCAGCTAGCCTCATGCTCCCGGTAGCACCTGCGATGTCTGTGCCTGAGTATTCATTAAAGGCCGTCTTTCTATTTAATTTTACCGAGTTTGTTGCCTGGCCTGAGAACGCAGACAACGGGCCACCGAGACGACAGATCTGCGTACTCGGGAAAAACCCTTTCAATGATAATTTACAGAAACTGGTGATCTCCAGGGAAAAACAAACAGAGATAAAGATACATTACACACAAAGCCTGGAGGCGATAAAACACTGTCATATTCTGTTCATCAGTCGCTCTGAGGAATATCGCATCACAGAAGTCTTTCATGCAATTGAGCACCTGCCGATACTCACAGTCAGTGATATTTTAAACTTTGCAGCTCGGCGGGGCATGATCGAGCTAAGCGTAAAATCAGAAAGAATCAGTCTTTCGGTCAACCTGAAATCAGTCAGGTCATCCGGCATTAAACTCAATTCAAACCTGGTCGAACTGGCCACGGTCGTCAGTGACGATAGCGACGCAGGACAAGCATCGCCATGACCTTTCTGCAGCAAGCCTCACTTAAAAACAAAGTGATCATGATCATCATGCTCACAACGATTATGGCAATCACCCTGATGAGTATCAGCCTTATCGTCATTGATCAAAACACCGCAAGGGACAGCATTGCGAAACGTCTCGACATTTTGACCCGGGTAATTGCCGAAAGGAGCACCGCCGCAATTCGATTTGACGATCAGGAAACTGCGCGGCTGTTATTATCTGCACTGAGGGAAGATCGGGCTGTGGTCGTTGCCTGCGTATACACAGCATCAGACCAGCCCTTTGCCATATACGGAAGAAACGATGAGTCCGAATGTCGCTCCGATCTAAAAGATAGCAGCGTCGTTTTTGAAGACCGACATCTGCATCTCTCTCAAACAATCAAACTGCATGGTAGCAAAATTGGCACTCTATACCTGACGGCAAACCTGAAGGAAATACATGAGCGATTATTCTGGTTTGCTCTGACAATATTTCTCATCTGCATTATCGTCACCGCTGCTGCATTTTACATTGCCAGCAAATTGCAGAAAGCTGTAACCCGACCATTGACCCGGCTTCGTGATGTTGCTGAAAAAATTGCTGACACCCCTGATTATTCTCATCAACTACCGGATGAGCCTGATCATGAAATCAATAGTCTATACACCTCTTTCAGTAAAATGCTGGAACAAATCAAGCACCGAAATGAATTGCGTGAACAGGCAGAGAGGAGTTTACGTAA
Organism: Gammaproteobacteria bacterium; assembly: GCA_041601415.1. Classification (GTDB taxonomy): domain Bacteria; phylum Pseudomonadota; class Gammaproteobacteria; order JBFIID01; family JBFIID01; genus JBFIID01. The sequence goes on along the minus strand of JBFIID010000014.1, from coordinate 5,268 downwards.
TTTTGAACACATTGTGTCGAACATCACCGATCCAATTGCACTACTTGATAAGAACTTCACCTACATAGTCGCCAACTCCGCCTATCAGCAACTGATGGGCAAAAGCCCTGAACAAATCCTGCATCAAAATGCCGCACAGGTGTTTGGCCCTGAATTTTTTCAGAACGTCATCAAGCCCAATGCCATGCGTTGCCTGAAAGGCGAGAACGTAAATTATCAGGACTGGTTTGATTTTGCAGGTAACAGAAAACTGTATATGGACATCACCTACTTTCCGTATATTGATAGCCATGCACAGATAGAAGGTTTTATCGTCCATGCACGTGATATCACTCAGAAAAAAAATACCGAAGAAGCCCTGCAGAGTAGCGAAGAACGCTTCCGTGCGATCTACGATGAAAACCCGATTATGCTCTTCACCATCAATGAGGCTGGCAGGATCATTACTGTTAACCAGTATGGACTCGACCAACTGGGTTACACACGCAAGGAGCTGGTTAATCAACCTGCACTAAAACTGTTTCATGAGGATCATCGGCTTCTGGCAGAGCAATATATCAAACAATGTTTCGCCAAACCTGACGAAGTACATAACTGCGAGATGCAAAAAATACGCAAGGATGGCAGCAGCATCTATGTGCATGAAACCGTGAGAATCGTAGACGGGAGCGCAGGAGAACCGGTTGCCTTATTTGTCTGTGAAGACATTACCAAACGCAAACAAACCGACGAATTACTGACCTACCAGGCGAGTCACGACACATTAACGGGTCTGATTAACCGTCTCGAATTCGAACGTCGTACGGAACGACTACTCTCCGATGTCAAACCCGAACAACAACATGCCATGTGTTATCTGGACCTCGATCAGTTCAAGGTCGTCAACGACACCTGTGGGCACACTGCGGGGGATGAAATGCTCCGTCAATTGAGTTCCAGATTGACTACCGTGGTACGTCATCGCGATACACTCGCTCGCCTGGGGGGTGATGAGTTTGGTGTATTGATGGAACACTGTTCTCTCGACGACGCCCAACGTGTCGCCTCTTCTTTATTAAGCTGCATTCAGGATTTCCAGTTTATCTGGGAAGATCGTAGCTTCAAAGTTGGTGTCAGTATTGGCCTGGTTCCCATTTCACAGGAAACCAGTAATCTTACTGAGTTACTAAAAGATGCCGATGCGGCCTGTTACATGGCCAAGGATCTCGGGCGCAACCGTATACATGTTTACCACGCCGAAGATAAAGAAATTGTGCAACGTCAGGGCGAAATGCAATGGGTTGCGAAAATTCATGAGGCTCTGGAGGAAGATCGATTCACTCTCTATGCGCAAATTATCCACCAACTCGATAACAGCGATGACAACCATTACGAACTACTGATCCGCATGCGGGATGACACCGACGGCACCATTCCACCCGGCGCCTTCCTGCCTGCTGCTGAGCGTTACAACCTGATCACTGGCATAGATAAATGGGTCATCCATAACGCCTTTCATCTACTCTCAGAGAACCCGAACTTTCTAAGCAACACCTCCTTTTGTTCGATCAATATTTCTGGTCAATCTTTAACGGAAGATCAATTCCTCAGCTACGTGATTGAAGAACTTCATAACTCTGGAATTGATGGCAGAAAAATCTGTTTCGAAATTACCGAAACGGCCGCCATCACCAGTCTTAATAATGCAATTCGCTTTATCTCGACCTTGAAAGGCCTCGGCTGTCAATTTGCGCTGGATGACTTTGGTAGTGGCCTGTCTTCATTCGCCTACCTGAAGAATCTACCCGTTGATTATCTAAAAATTGATGGCGTATTTGTAAAGGATATTGCAGAAGACCCTATCGATCGCGCGATGGTAAAGTCCATTAATGAAATTGGGCACTTGATGGGCATGCAAACGATTGCCGAATTCGTTGAAAACGATGTGATCAAAGGCATCCTTATCGAAATTGGTGTGGACTATGCGCAGGGCTATGGGGTCGGTAAACCAGTGCCGTTCGAGTCGCTGTTAAACATTCAGTAATAGACTGTATTAAACTGGCTATGTCTTCAGAGACAGTACGGATTCGCTAGCAAAAACCTTAAATGCCCTCTTTCAGGGGCCAGGCAGTTTGTAAAATCATTAACCAGCAACACCGCCCAGAAGTATGGTGGGCGCTTTTAGTTAATCATAGGCTTTATGTCACTTCGTAAAATACGAATGGTTGTGCAGGAGTATTCGTATATTATAACGCTTTTAATCAACCCGGTATTGCGCTCGAAAAATCAGAACTGGTTTGTTAGGAGGCTCGCTGCAAGTTCATTCTAATGCACGTGTTTTTCCCCCTAATTAAAACCTGGTTTACAAACTAATGAAGGATTGGTCACATGCCAGCAACAGACAAGTTAGTCCAGGGTTATCGGCGGTTTCGTAACAATTATTACCAGCAAAACAGGGAGCGTTTGATGCAGCTCGCGGAGGAAGGTCAGTCACCAAAGATTGCCCTGGTGTCATGCTGCGACTCCAGAGTCGAACCCTCAATCATTATGGATTGTGATCCTGGTGATCTTTTCGTGGTGCGTAACGTGGCTAATCTGGTGCCGCCCTGTGAATGTGATAACAGTCTACATGGCACCAGCGCGGCACTGGAGTTTGCAGTCACTGGCCTCGAGGTCGATAGCATCATTGTCCTGGGGCATGCGCAATGCGGGGGCATTAAATCGCTGATGGATAGAACGGAGTCGTCAAACCCGGAAAGCTTCATTCATACCTGGATGAATCAACTGGAGCCGGTACGTGAGAAAATTCTCCAAAACAACCCTGATTTGACCCCCATGCAACGCTACCGTGCTTGTGAGCTGGCAGGCATTGAAAAGTCTCTGGAGCATTTGATGACATTCCCATGGGTTCGCTCACGTGTAGAAAACGGTAAACTGATGCTGCACGGTTGGTACTACGATTTGAACAGCGCGGAGCTGTTTGCTTTACAAACCGATAGCCAGGAATTCAAGAAAATTAGTTAATCGAGACCAATAAAGGCAAGAGAAACAATGACTAACAACACGGCACCCATTGTCGGAATTATTATGGGCTCAAAATCAGACTGGGAAACAATGAAACATGCGGTTGATATTCTGGAAATGCTTGGCATCCCGCATGAAGTCGAAGTCGTCTCGGCCCACCGTACGCCGGAAAAACTGTTTGAATACGCAGACAGTGCCGAATCACGTGGACTGGAACTGATCATTGCGGGCGCCGGCGGTGCCGCACACCTGCCTGGTATGGCGGCGGCTAAAACCTTGCTTCCTGTGCTGGGTGTCCCGGTACAGTCCAGGGCTCTGAATGGCATGGATTCTCTACTATCAATCGTCCAGATGCCTGCAGGGATACCCGTCGGAACCCTTTCCATCGGTAACGCCGGTGCGGCAAATGCCGCCTTACTGGCTGCCGCCATGCTCGGTAACAAGTATCCTCAATACCGGGAGGCACTTAAAACTTATCGAAGTAAACAAACTGAGAATGTTCTTTCGAACCCGGATCCACGAGAGTCGCAACAATGAAGATTGGAATACTTGGAGGAGGCCAGCTAGCCCGTATGCTGGCACTTGCAGGACGACCTATGGGTTTGGACTTTTTGTTCCTGGAGCCGACAGATAATGCGAGCGCTGGATGCTTGGGACAGCATCTGCAAGGTGCATACGATGACAGTGACATGCTCCACCAGATGGCAAAGCAGGCGGACGTGGTGACCTTCGAATTCGAAAATGTTCCCGCCGCTAGCGTAGAATGCCTCGCCGCAGATGCTCCAACCTATCCTTCCGCCTATGCATTAACGGTGGCACAAAACCGTCTCAAAGAGAAAAACCTGTTCCGGGAACTGGGTATTTCAACGCCGCAGTTTGTAGCGGTGGACAGTCTGGATGAACTGGAATCAGCAATTTCTGTTACCGGCCTGCCAGCTGTGCTCAAAACGCGCGCGGAAGGTTACGATGGCAAAGGCCAGGTGGTTTTGAGGAAGACCTCGGATGCGGCTGATGCCTGGCGATATCTTCAGGGGGCGGAAGCTATTCTGGAGGCCTTTGTGCCTTACGATCGTGAGCTTTCCATTATCGCAGTGCGGGGACGTGAGGGTGAAATGGCATTTTATCCTGTTTCTGAAAATACGCATCGTGAGGGCATACTGCACCTGTCTATGTCTCGGCTCGATGACCCCATGCAAAAACGCGCCGAGAAGTACATTCGGCAAATTGCCGAGACACTCGATTTTGTGGGTGTGATAACGCTGGAATTATTCCAGGTGGGCGATGAATTACTGGCGAACGAAATCGCTCCTCGAGTGCACAACTCGGGACACTGGACTATCGAAGGGGCCGAAACCAGTCAGTTTGAAAACCATCTGCGTGCGATTCTGGGCTGGCCCCTGGGCTCCACCGCTCTCCTCGGCTTCAGTGCTATGGTGAACTTCATTGGTAGCCTCCCGGAGCCCACGGAGGTGCTGGCTATTTCTGGCGCAAACTTCCATTCCTATGCAAAAGAAGCTCGCCCTGGTCGAAAGATAGGGCATGCGACCATCCGGGCGTCTAATGAAGAATCACTGCAAGCTAAGCTACAGCAACTGCTGACCTTGATATAAGGCTGCAAACATCTGGGCTTTGAAAAACCGATTAGCCTTGTTTTCGCCTGTGCTGACGATTTTGTCGAACGAACAGGTTCATCCACCCATCCTGCACCACAAATAAAAATATCCGCAATCGCGAAGATTGAAGTTATACATTCATGACAGGATTGCGGCCTACTTCCCTGTAGGCCGTCCCTTCGGGACCGTCGGCAAATCACCGCCGACGTCCAAAATCGTTCCTGACGATTTTGTCGAACGAACAGGTTCGTTCACCCATCCAGCACCCCAAATAAAAATACCCGCGATTGCGGGTATTTTTATTTGGCGCGCCCGACAGGATTCGAACCTGTGACCCCCGCCTTCGGAGGGCGGTACTCTATCCAGCTGAGCTACGGGCGCATTAATTTTAAGTACTAATTCTTAATCCGTAGGGTAGATTACCCCTTCACTTACAGAACATCTTTCAGAAACCTCACAAAACAGTGCGTAGTGTTTTCCTGGGGTATCCGACAGGATTGCGGCCTACTTCCTGTAGGCCGTCCCTTCGGGACCGTCGGCAAACTACCGCCGACGTCCAAATTTGTTCCCGACAAATTTGTCGAACCTGTGACCCCCGCCTTCGGAGGGCGGTACTCTATCCAGCTGAGCTACGGGCGCATTAATTTTAAGT
>JBFIID010000013.1:0-18564 GCA_041601415.1 Gammaproteobacteria bacterium | reverse complement strand
GGTAGTTGGTGATACAACGTAGACGATCCCAGCCCTTCAGTTTTCCATCCCACAGCGGCGGTGTATTGCCGTACATATTGGCGAAAAATTCTACGTAGTGATCACCGCGTAATGCCTCTTCAACTTCGTGTGCCAGGCGCGCGGCTTTCTTGATGCTCCATTGAGGTGCCAGTCCGGCGTGGATCATGGTGTAGTCGTGTTCGCTGTGTAGCAGTGGCCGATGACGTAACCAGTCGAGTAATTCATCGCGATCCGGGGCGCTGAGGATCTCATCCAGGGTATCTTTCCGATGCGGTTGTTTTTCTTCCAGACTGGCGATGGCGAGCAGATTCAGATCATGATTTCCCAGCACGGTAACGGCGCGCTCGCCCAGGGATTTAACAAATCTCAGACATTCCAGTGATTGCGGACCACGATTGACGATATCGCCAGTGAACCAGAGTTGATCCTGCTCAGGGTTGTACTGAATATGTTCCAGTAACTGCTCGAGTTCGGTCAGACAACCTTGCAGATCGCCGATGGCGAAGATGGACATGGTGGGTACTTCCTCTGCTCAGTGCAGGACATGCGGTACCGACAGTGAGAACGCCGGTATATGTGCATCAAAAGGAACGCCGTCGTCTGAAAGCATCTGGTAACTGCCTTCCATACTGCCAACCGCCGTTTCCAGTACCGCTGCACTGGTATAGGAAAATTTTTCACCGGGTTTCAGGTAGGGGTGTTCACCCACCACACCTTCACCGTGCACTTCCTGCACCTTTTCGTTTGCATCCGTAATGATCCAGTGTCGGGTCAGGAGACGCGCCGGCATCTTGCCGGAGTTTAGAATCGTGATGTGATAAGCAAATACATAGTGTCCAGCATCGGGAGAGGACTGATCGGCAATGTATTCGGCTTTGACCGAAATACTCATTTCATTCGTTAGCGTGTTCATGGGGTAATTTGAACGGATTGACTGCAAATAGGCAAGCGGCATTGTATGTATTTGCGCACAAGCTGCAGCTGTTTTTAATGACTCGGTGGAGAGACTCTCTTTTCCAGTTGTCGATAGGACAGGGCTTCCATGATATGTGTGGTTTGTAAGCGATCACTTTGATCCAGATCCGCAATGGTGAGCGCTACTTTAAGTATTCGGTGCACGGCGCGTGAGGACAGGCCGAGTTTATTAATCGAGGCTTCCAGCAGGCTTTTATCGCTATCAGTGAGGGCGCAACTGGCCTCGATCTCGGTATTGCTGAGGGTGCTATTCGCTTTTCCGTGGCGCTGCATCTGACGCTGGTGTGCGGCCAGTACCCGTTGTCGTACAGATTCACTGGACTCTCCCTGATGACGGCTGTCGAGTAGCAGGTCGCGTGGCAGATTAGGGACTTCAATATGCAGGTCGATGCGATCCAGTAGGGGGCCGGAGATTCGGGCACGATAGCGATGCACCTGTTCGCTGGTGCAATGACAGCGACCGCGTTCATCGCCCAGGTAACCGCAGGGGCAGGGGTTCATCGCCGCGACGAGCTGAAAACGGGCGGGAAATTCCACCTGACTGGCGGCGCGAGAGATGATCACCCGACCGGATTCCAGTGGTTCTCTCAACACCTCCAGCACCTTGCGATCGAATTCGGGTAATTCATCCAGAAACAAAACGCCATGATGGGCGAGAGAAATTTCGCCCGGGCGCGGCTGACTTCCACCCCCCACCAGCGCGACCGCCGAGGCCGTATGATGTGGCGCGCGAAACACCCGTCGGCGCCAGTTGTGCAGCTCGAAACCCTGATGACTGATTGAAGTAATGGCGGCAGATTCCAGCGCCTGTTGCTGATTCAGTGGTGGCAGAATGCCCGGCAGGCGCGAGGCCAGCATGGTCTTGCCGGTGCCGGGTGGGCCCAGCATGATCAGGTTGTGATTTCCGGCGGCGGCGATCTCCAGCGCGCGCCTGGCAAGTGGCTGACCCTTTACATCAGACAGATCGGGTATCGCATCGGCTGTCGATATCTGTGACTGACTGATGTGGGGGGCTAGTCTCGCGGAGCCCTGGAGATGGGCACAGACATCCAGCAGATGCTGGGCGGGCAATACCTCCAGTTCATCCACCAGACTGGCTTCATCGGCATTTTCCCGTGGCAATACCAGTTTGCGTTTTTGACCAGAGGTTTGCAGGGCGACAGGTAAACAGCCTTTCACGGCACGCAGTTCGCCGGTGAGTGCCAGCTCGCCAATAAATTCGTGACCACTCAGGCTGTCTTTGGGGATCTGACCCGAGGCCGCGAGGATCCCCAGCGCGATGGGAAGATCAAATCGTCCTCCTTCTTTCGGGAGATCGGCCGGGGCAAGATTGATGGTGATGCGGCGCATGGGAAATTCAAACAGGGAGTTGAGCAGCGCGCTGCGCACCCGATCCTTGCTTTCTTTTACTGCCGTTTCTGGCAGGCCGACAATCGACAGGCTGGGCAGACCACCTGAGAGGTGAACCTCGATAGTCACGGGGGGAGCCTGAATGCCGCTAGTGGCGCGGCTGTGTACTATCGCTAATGACATGCTTTCCCTGCATGGTAGATTTACTTCCCTGTTCGTCGTGACGACACGGTCGTCACCACATATTTATTCGGGGCTGTTTTTCGCTTCGAGTTCGGCCAGCTGCTTTTCCAGCATTTCCAGTTTCTGGCGGGTTCTAAGTAGCACTGCCTGCTGCACATCAAATTCTTCTCGCGTGACGAGGTTCATGCGGCCCAGTGCGGCAGTCATCGCGGTGAGAAAATTCTTTTTCAGGTCATCGCGTAATTGCTCGCCCGCTGGAGGCAAGAGGGCGGAAAGTCGTCGGGTAATTTCTTCTGGCTGAATCATCTTGGTCTGTACTCTTATATGTGCGCACAAAGTAGCGCAATGGACAGTCATGGTGCAAGCCCCGATGTTCAATTTTTACCTGTTCCCGAACAGGGCAATTACAGCAATTTCATGCCATGAAAAGCTGTGGCGAAGACAGGCGAGTCAATACAGGACAAAGAAGTGGCTGCAGACGGGTGATTACTTACCGTACGCCGGGCTGGGGGCTGCGCGATTTTGACAATATATAAAAACATATTGCATTGCACAGTTTGTAGGCAGACAGCCCGAATAAATCGCCCATAGATTGTGCATGCAAGTTTGGCGCGCACAATCATGGTGCGTTTTTGTGAGCCATTTTGCACCAGAAAGACCCATTGAGCCGCTTGATTAAGGACGTAACTTAATGATAAGTAACGGAAATAGTGTGTCTGGCACAAGTGATGCATTAAAAACGACAACGATAATCTGTCCGACTTGTACCGATTTGCCGTTTTTAAAAATAACCATTGTTGAGGAATCTGTAATGAAAAACTTTACCAAACATATAACCGCCGCTGTTCTGATGAGTGCGAGTGCTGTCGCAGCCGCAGAATCACCACACGAGTTCAGTGCCAATGTCGCCCTGACTTCTAACTATGTGTACAGAGGCATCACCCAGACTAACGAGGGCCCAGCAATACAGGGCGGTTTCGACTATGGTTACGCGCCCATCGGTTTCTATGCCGGTGTCTGGGCATCTAACCTCGACTTTAATGCTGCAACCAGCGATAACGCCTCAATAGAGATTGACTACTATGCTGGTTTTGCTGGTGACTTCAGCAACGGTATTAGCTGGGATGTAGGTGGTCTGTACTACCACTACCCGGATCAGGATGAAGATAAGAGTGCGGAATACGACTTTTTCGAGGCTTACGGTAGCCTGGGTTACACCTTCGCAGGTGTCGCGCTGGAACCAACCATCGGTATGGGGCTTGCTTATTCTCCAGATTTCTTCGGAGAAGATGATACCGGTGTTTACGTCTCAGGTACTCTGGATCTGTCATTGCCACAGGGGTTCGGTCTTTCATTCCTCATTGCTAACCAGGATGTTGATGGAGATAAGTCCAGTGGTCCAAATGGCTTCGAATACAGCCACTATTCAATTGGCGTCAGCAAAGAGATTGGCGCATTTGGTTTTGATCTGACCTGGTACGACATCATTGACGATGATGACATTTGTGCCGGTGATGATGATGCCTGTGAGTCACTCGTATTCACAGTTTCTAGCAGCTGGTAAGAACTTCGTAATAACTGTCTCACCCAGATCTGGGTGAGACAGGTTTTCAAATAAAGACAACGTTTTTTAGCCCGCATGACTCGGGAGAGGGAACGTGCATTCAAAAATCAACGCTCGGCACGTTGTCCGAGCATTAACGAGAAGAGTGAGGATAGTCAGATGAAATTAGTGACTGCCGTAATTAAACCTTTCAAGCTGGATGACGCCCGTGAAGCACTGGCTGAAATCGGTGTTCAAGGTATTACTGTCACCGAAGTCAAGGGCTTCGGCAGACAGAAGGGCCATACCGAGCTGTATCGAGGCGCAGAGTATGTCGTGGACTTTTTACCCAAAGTGAAGGTTGAAGTCGCGATTCCCTCTGACCAGGTAGAAGCAGTAATCGAGGCGATCAGTAAAGCCACCAGCACCGGCAAAATCGGTGATGGCAAAATTTTTGTATACGACCTCGAGCAGGTGATTCGTATCCGAACTGGTGAGACCGGTGCTGACGCACTGTAAGTCTTTTACTCAAAGTTATTAATATAGAGGAGCACTAACGTGGAAGCCGTAATTGAACTCAAATATGCTCTGGATACGTTTTATTTTCTCGTATGTGGAGCTCTGGTCATGTGGATGGCCGCTGGATTCGCAATGTTGGAAGCCGGTCTGGTCCGCGCTAAAAACACTGCTGAAATTTTAACCAAAAACATTTCGCTGTATGCCATCGCCTGTATCATGTACATGCTGATGGGTTACAACATCATGTATTCCGGAGCCGACAGTGCGTACTGGCCTGGTTTTGGTTCTCTGTTAGGTTCTGCTGATAATGCCGCTGCAGACGTACTTGCAGGTGGTGATGACGCACCTTATTACTCTTCACTATCAGACTTCTTCTTCCAGGTGGTATTCGTTGCCACCGCAATGTCGATTGTTTCTGGTGCGGTTGCTGAGCGTATGAAGCTCTGGGCCTTTATGGTCTTCGCGATTGTGATGACGGGTTTCATCTATCCCGTACAGGGCTTCTGGAAATGGGGCGGTGGTTTCCTCGATGCCAAGGGCTTCCTGGATTTCGCGGGGTCTGGTGTAGTGCATCTGTGTGGTGCCTCTGCTGCCCTGGCCGGTGTTCTGCTGCTCGGTGCACGTAAAGGCAAATATGGCCCTAATGGTGAAGTTCAGGCCATTCCGGGTGCCAATATGCCACTCGCGACTCTGGGTACCTTTATCCTCTGGTTAGGCTGGTTCGGATTTAATGGTGGTTCAGAACTTAAGGTGTCTGATGTTGCCGAGGCCAATGCCGTGTCGCTGGTCTTTGTTAACACCAATATGGCCGCAGCCGGTGGTGTAGTAGCCGCATTGATTACCTCACGTTTCATGTTTGGTAAGGCTGATCTGACGATGGCGCTTAATGGTGCGTTGGCCGGTCTGGTTGCGATTACTGCCGAACCACTGACACCAACACCGGGTCTGGCGACCCTCATCGGTGCCGTGGGTGGTGTTCTGGTGGTGTTCTCCATCGTTGGTCTGGACAAACTCAAGATTGATGACCCGGTCGGTGCTATCTCCGTGCACGGTACGGTAGGTATGTGGGGTCTGCTGGCAGTGGTGATATCAAATGATGACGCCACTATTGGTGCACAGTTGCTGGGTCTGGGAACAATCCTGGCCTGGACGCTGGTCACCAGCTTAATTGCCTGGGGTATCATCAAGGCAGTGATGGGTATCAGGGTCAGTGAAGAAGAAGAGTACGAAGGTTGTGATATCGGTGAGTGTGGGATGGAAGCCTACCCCGAGTTCACCAACAGCTAAGTCTGTTACTCTTAAAATCAACGGAAAGGGCGCCTCGGCGCCCTTTTTCGTAAAGTCTATTCACGCTGTTTGTTGAGCTTGTCAGGCAGCTAGTTTAGCATCACCCGTTTGGATTAATGATTGCCCGTGAAGAGGCAGTACAAATACATACTTTAACTTGAAAGCCAGCATCACTGGGGAGCACAAATGAAACTTATTACAGCTATTATCAAACCTTTCAAACTCGATGACGTTCGCGAGTCACTTTCGGAAATCGGAGTGACCGGCATGACGACCACCGAAGTCAAGGGTTTTGGCCGACAGAAAGGACATACAGAACTTTATCGTGGTGCTGAGTATGTTGTTGATTTTCTTCCAAAAATAAAGATTGAAGTGGCTGTTGACGAAGATCAGGTGGAGTCCGTGATTGAGGCCGTACAGAAGGCTGCGAATACGGGCAAAATTGGTGACGGAAAAATCTTTGTCACCAACCTTGAGCAGGTAATTCGAATCCGTACCGGTGAAACCGGTCCAGACGCCCTATAAGTAAGGGGTTGTCTGATGAGATTAATCACAAAATGCTTTATTGCACTATTGGCGTTGACTCCGACACTCGCCTTTGCCCAGGACGCTGCGGAAATTAACTACGCCAATACCGCCTGGATCCTCACTTCTACCGCGCTGGTTCTCTTCATGACCATACCGGGGCTGGCCCTGTTCTATGGTGGTCTGGTACGCAGTAAGAACGTCCTTTCTGTCCTCATGCAATGTTTTGCAATTACCTGTTTGATGACCATCGTCTGGGTTGCCTGCGCCTATGGTCTTGCCTTTGGTGATGGCGGCAGCATGAATGCCTGGATAGGAGGCGGTAAAATCTTCCTGTCCGGGGTCGGTCTGAATACCGTCAGTGGTGATATACCAGAGACCGTATTCCTGATGTTCCAGATGACATTCGCGATTATTACCCCCGCATTGATAGTCGGTGGTTTTGCCGAACGTATGCGTTTTTCCGCGATTCTGTGGTTCAGCGTGATCTGGATGATCCTGGTCTACGCCCCTGTTTGTCACTGGGTATGGGGTGGTGGCTGGCTGGCTGAAAAAGGCCTGCTGGACTTCGCCGGTGGTACTGTGGTGCACGTCAATGCGGGTGTGGCAGCACTGGTCGCGGCCCTCATGCTGGGTAATCGCAAGGGCTTCCCGACCACGGCAATGCCTCCTCATAATATGACCATGACACTGACCGGTGCAGCGATGCTGTGGGTTGGCTGGTTTGGTTTTAATGCGGGCAGCGCCCTGGGTGCCAACAGCAGTGCCGGTATGGCGATGCTGGTTACCCATATCTCAGCCGCTGCGGGTTCACTGACCTGGATGGCGATTGAATGGATTAAACACGGTAAACCCAGCGTACTGGGTATTGTTACCGGTATGGTTGCAGGTCTGGGTACCATTACGCCGGCTTCGGGTTTTGTTGGCCCGATGGGCGGACTGGCAATCGGTGTCTGTGCCGGTATCGTCTGCTATTACTCCACGCAGGCAATCAAACGTAAATTCTTCATCGATGATTCGCTGGACGTTTTCCCGGTTCATGGTGTCGGTGGCATTCTGGGTACTATCCTGGCCGGTGTTTTTGCGGCTGAAGGAATGGGTGGTCTGGGGCTGGCAGAAGGCATGACCATGGGTAGTCAGGTCGGTATTCAGGTTCTGGGTGTGGTCGCCACAGCACTATGGTGCGGTGTCCTGACCTTCATCATCCTGAAGGTTCTTGATATCGTCATCGGTCTGCGTGTGACTGCCGAAGAAGAGACAGAAGGTCTCGATCTGGTTGAGCATGATGAACGTGGCTACATCATCTAGTTAGACCGCTGGTTGCAGGGGGCATGCTTGCTCCCTGCAACAAAAGTCTGATTATTTGCAAATTAATGTAACGAACTCAATGCACACGACCTTACTTACTTGATAGAATTCACCGCAAGTTCAATGTCAATGGTTCTGACTTCGAACGCATACCAAAGGCAAGCGTCAGTAAAATGCAAATAACTATGGATATAACATTCAGGAGTCGTTTAGAGGAACATCATGTCTGATGTGAAGCTGGTCGATAAGGCCGTACTGAAAAACCTCATTCCCGCCAATGCGTTGAATGTCGAAAATTTTCAGGAGTTGGCAAGTAAAGCCAGGCTTGAAGAAGTACCTGCAGGAAAGGTGATCTTCAAAAAAGGCGATACCGATAGAAAAACGATGTATTTGCTGGAAGGTGATGTGATCATTTCCGGAGCGGATGGTAGCAAGGTCATCACAGGTGGCACAGAAGCCGCCAGACATCCTCTGGATAATCACCAGCCAAGGCAGACAACGGTCACTGCCAAAACCAATTGCACTCTGACAAAATTTGACAGCGACCTGCTGGATATTCTGCTCACCTGGGATCAGCTTTCCGGGATTGAGGTGAACGAGATCCAGGTTGATGACGACAACGATGATGAGGGTGGTGACTGGATGACACGCATCCTGCAGTCACAGGCCTTTTTGCAGGTTCCTCCAGCCAATATCCAGGCTATGTTCATGCGCATGCAGGAAGTACCCGTGCGTTCCGGGGATACCATTATTCAACAGGGTGGGGATGGAGATTATTACTACATCATCACCAACGGCACCGCCAAGGTTACGCGCGCCTCCAAGACGGGCTCCGAACTTAAACTGGCAACACTGAATGCGGGTGATGCCTTTGGTGAAGAAGCCCTGCTGTCAGACTCCAAGCGGAATGCGAACATCATTATGACCTCGGACGGTAGCCTTATGCGCCTGTCCAAAGAGGATTTTAATGAACTCCTGAAAGAACCTATGCTGAGTTGGGTGACTTATCAGGAAGCCGAAGAAATCATACGTGACGAAGGTGCGAAATGGCTGGATGTTCGCCTCGAAACGGAACACCAGAATACAGGCCTTGAGGGCAGCATAAATATTCCCCTCTTCATGTTACGCATGAAGGCCGATTCTATGGATCCTGATCAAACCTACATCGTTTATTGTGATACCGGACGTCGTAGCTCTGCGGCCGCTTTTCTACTCAGCGAGCGCGGTTTTAATGTCTGTGTATTGAAGGGTGGGCTGATCGAATCCAAGCCCTCCTGAACAAATGGGTTGCCGACCACGGCAACCTGACTGTTTGCCTGGCCTTACTCATTGTTTGCCGCGGGTGAAGCACACTCCATGCTCACATGTAAGCAGAATCGAATTTTCAGCTACCTCGTAGAATCCTGATGCCGTCTTCCAATCAAGATCGTTATTGTGTCATGGGTAATCCTGTCGCACACAGCAAATCACCCCTGATCCATCGCCAGTTTGCCCAACAGACCTCACAGGAGATGGACTATAAGGCCGAACTGGTGGCAATGGACGGCTTTGTTGAGGCTGTCGAGTCCTTTCGGACAGCGGGTGGCAGGGGGATGAATATCACCGTGCCCTTTAAGCAGGAGGCCTGGCAACTCGCTAAACAGCGTAGTCCTCGTGCACAACTGGCAGGGGCGGCGAATACCCTGTGGTTTGATACGCAGGGACAGGTTTGCGCCGATAATACCGATGGCGTGGGGCTGGTAAGGGATCTGGAAGCAAATCATCGCTGCATGATCAAAGACAAACGGGTGCTGATCCTTGGTGCGGGTGGTGCTGTACGTGGCGTGCTCGAACCCTTGCTGGCGGGTAGACCTCAGCGTCTGGTGATCGCAAATCGAACCCTGAGTAAGGCCGAAGAACTGGTGGATATTTTCAAGTCCGGCCAGCTACTGACAGCCACACCGTATGCGGAACTCAGCGGACAACAGTTTGATCTGGTCATTAATGGCACAGCGGCGAGCCTGCAGGGCGAATTGCCTCCGCTGCCCGATGATCTACTGGCGCCGGATGCCTGGTGCTATGACATGATGTATTCGGCAGAGGCCACACCCTTTCAATCCTGGGGGGACTCGCACGGTGCGCATAAATCACTGGATGGGCTGGGGATGCTGGTAGAGCAGGCAGCAGAGTCGTTTTACATATGGCGTAATGTTCGGCCTGAGACTGCCCCGGTGATTGCCGAGGTGCGCAAGGCCATTAGCAAGCCCTGACAGATCAGTCTCTCAGGGTGTCGAACGCAGGGCATCCGCCCAGTCCGGAAGCCAGCTCACCAGTTGTGGAAAGAAGCCGATAATCAACAGCGTGATGAGTTGAATTCCTACAAACGGAATAACCCCTTTATAGATCTGCTGGATCGGTAATTCAGGCGGGGCCACGGCCTTTAGATAGAACAGGGAAAAACCGAAGGGCGGGGTCAGGAAAGAGGTTTGCAGATTGACTGCGATAAGTATTGCAAACCAGAGTAAGTCGATACCCATGCTGGTCGCGATTGGCGTAAGGATGGGGACCACGATAAAACAGATTTCGAGAAAGTCCAGGAAGAAACCAAGTACGAAGATCAACAGCATACTGAGGATCAGAAAGCCCCAGAGTCCGCCCGGCAGTTGCTGCATCAGCTGCATCATGAGCTGATCTCCTCCCATACCGACAAATACCTGGCCAAAGGCCGTTGCTCCGATCAGAATCATAAACACCATACTGGTCAGGCGCGTGGTATGCCGCATTGCCTGGTGTAAACGGGACCAGCCAAGGCGCCGGTTTAGCATAGCCAGAATCAATGCCCCCAGACCACCAACAGCGGCAGATTCCGTGGGGGTGGCGATGCCTGAAAATATTGAGCCCAGTACAGCGATGACCAGTAACAGGGGAGGCAGCAGGTGGCAGAAAACCCGTTGTATGGAGAGTGAAACAGTGGAGCTCTTTAATGCGGGTGCACGCTCGGGGTGTCTGAGTGCTGTGAAGGCGATATACAGCAGGAAGAGCAGAATCAACAAAGCACCGGGTGTTACTGCAGCCATGAATAGACGGCCAACCGGTACGCCCATGACGTCCCCGAGCAGGATCAGAATAATACTCGGCGGGATCACCTGACCGAGTGTACCGGAAGCCGCAATCGTGCCGCAGGCAAGGGCAGGTGAATAGTGATGTTTCAGCATGGCGGGCAGGGCAATAACGCCCATTGTCACCACGGTAGCGCCGACCACACCTGTGGTCGCGGCGAGAAGTGCACCGACCAGTACCACGGATAGCGCGAGTCCACCGCGGAGTCGACCAAACAATGCACCCATCGTCTCCAGCAGATCTTCCGCCAGGCCGGATTTTTCCAGCAACACCCCCATGAAGATGAACAGGGGCACGGCGAGCAGGGTGAAGTTGGTCATGATCCCCCAGATACGCAGGGGCAGTAGACTGAAGAAGTCTAGCCCCAGCCAGAAACCACCGAAGATCATGGCTATAGCCCCGAGGGTAAACGCCACCGGGAAGCCGAGCATCAGGCAAAGTATCGCTGCGGCGAACATTAATAGTGACCAGTATTCCACTAGGGTTCATTCCGTAGCAGACGCAAAATGTTTTTCGATAACTCGCTAACACCCTGCAACAGGAGCAGTGTGAAACCCACGGGTATGGCTGACTTTAGTAACCAGCGGGCAGGCAGGCCTCCGGGATCCGGTGATCCTTCGGAATACAGGAAGGCATTATGAACAAACGGCCATGACTGCACGATGACCAGCAGGCAGAAGGGGATCAGAAATAACACACAGCCGGCCAGGTTGATCCATGCCCGACCCCGTGCAGAGAAAAATTTGCTGCGATAAAAGACGTCGACTCTTACGTGATCGTCGTGCTTCAGGGTGTAACCAGCACCAAGCAGGAAGACCAGCGCGAACAGGTGCCACTCCAGTTCCTGTAGCGCAACTGAGCCCTGTTGAAACAGATAACGCATGCAAACGTCGTAGCTGACCAGAAGGACCATGACGCCTACCAGGCAGGCTATCGATCTGCCACAGAACTCATTGATTCTGTCCAGGCCGTCGACCAGTTTCTGTAATACAGCGATCAGTTTTGCTGGCATGGATTATGGGTAAGTTTTTTTGTGATCATGTGAACTTTCCCCCTATTTAGGCTTGACATCGTCTGGTTGATTATGCACAGCGGAGAGGGCTTTTTTTAAACTCGAAGCGAATAGTCACTAAAAATCCGATAAAACGCCGTGTTTATTTCATAACCTGTTGTATTTAATGAAAAAACGAAAAGTGGGTAAATTTTAACCGTTCTGTTTTTAGCCCTGCTTTTTTACCTTTCAGGCTTCATTTTAAGGGACTCTTCCACAGAGTTATCCACAGTTTCTGTGGGTAACTTTTCCTAATTAAGAAATGCACTGTCACTCAGTGAGTTACCTCAACTATCTGCCGATTCATGGAGATTTGTGCTCTATCTCAGCCGCTCTGACAGGCGTTAGACAGACGAACAAATGAATCCAGATCGATAGTTTCAGCGCGCGCTGCCGGATCGATGTCCAGCTCTAGCATCTGCGCCTCAGAGGCCATGCCCTTAAGTGTATTTCGCAATGTTTTACGGCGTTGAGAAAATGCCTTTGTTACCAGATCCCCAAAATGCGTTGTATTGATGGCCTTTAACACCGGCGCGCGAGGGTAGAAACGAATGATAGAAGAATCGACCCTGGGCGGTGGATCAAAGGCTTCTGGTCCTACATCGAAGAGTTTCTCTACCTCACAGCGATATTGCACCATGATCGAGAGGCGGCCATAGCCCTTGCTTCCGGGTGGCGCTGCGATTCGGTTCGCAACTTCCTTCTGTAACATGAAGGTCATATCGTGGATGCAGTGACTGGCATCCAGCAGATGAAAGATCAGGGGGGAAGAAATATTGTAGGGCAGGTTTCCAATCAGGCGCAGTTTTTCGTCGCCAGTTACCAGTTGGGTAAAATCAAATTTCAGGGCATCGGCGGCATGCACTGTTAACTCACCAGTGACCTCTTGCTGTTGCCAGAACGAGACCAGATCGCGATCCAGTTCGATAATATCCAGCCGTCCAGCCAGGGCCAGTATCGGTAAGGTTAGCGCACCCTGACCGGGACCGATCTCCACCAGATGCTGTTTTTCCTGTGGCGCAATTGCATGCACGATACGGTCAATCACGCCATGGTCGTGCAGGAAATTTTGACCAAAGCGTTTCCGGGGCTTGTGTTTGTAAGTGCTCACATAACCGCCTGTCGTTTATTCTCAATGGATGACTGTGACATCTCGGTGGCGTAACGTAGTGCGGTTAACAGGCTGCCAGCGCTGGCTTTACCGCTTCCAGCAAGCTCGAGAGCGGTGCCATGATCCACAGACGTTCTGACGATGGGCAGGCCCAGAGTGATATTCACGGCCTCACCGAAGCCCTGTGCCTTGAGTACAGGCAGCCCCTGATCATGAAACATGCTGAGTACCACATCACCCTGTTGCAGCTGTTCTGGCGTAAAGGCGGTGTCGGCGGGTAAGGGGCCGATGAGTTGCATGCCCTGCGCGCGGAGGGAGTCCAGTACCGGGATAATGGTGTCAATTTCCTCGCGTCCCAGATGTCCCCCTTCACCGGCATGTGGGTTCAGCCCACAGACCAGAATGCGCGGCTCAGAAACGGCAAAGTAGTGTCGAAGATCGTCATGCAAGACCTGAATAACGCGACGCAGGCGTTCAGGGGTAATCTGGCTGCTAACCTCTTTCAGGGGCAGGTGTGTGGTAACCAGTGCGACGCGAAGATCCCGATTGCACAGCATCATCACCGTTTGCTCACTCCCGCAGGCTTGCTCAAGATATTCGGTATGTCCGCTGAAGCTGATCCCTGCATCATTGATGATGCCTTTGTGCAGGGGGGCGGTGACCATCGCATTAAAGCGGCCTTGTTGGCAGCCCTCAATGGCGTGATCAAGCGTCGCCAGCACATAGCGGGCATTGTCGTGATTCAGTTGTCCGGGAATCACCGATGAATGGGTGGCTACGGGCAAGACCTGGAGGGTGCCCGCCATGCTGGGTTCGACCACCCGGCTGGGATCATATTCGATTAATCGAAGCTTAATGCCCAGTTGTGTGGCACGCGAGTCTAGTAACTCCGGGTCACCAATCGCGATGATTTGATCGCGGTGTGATTGCAGGGAGATGAGCAGGCTTAAATCCGGGCCGATGCCAGCAGGTTCACCGGTAGTGAGTGCAATTCGACGGCAACTACTCGTCATAGAGTCGATATTCCACATAGGCTTCGTCACGCAGACGGCGCAACCAGGCCTCTCCTTCTTCTTCGACTTTACGTTTCTTGATGGCCTCTCTGGCACGGGCCCGTTTAACTGCTTCGGTACTGTCGTGTTGACGACGGCCAACAACCTGGAGGATATGCCAGCCGAACTGGGTTTCGAATGCAGGACTAACTTCACCCGGAGCGAGTTTATTCATCTGCTCTTCGAATTTAGGCACCAGATCGCCCGGTGACATCCAGCCCAGATCGCCACCCTCTATTGCGGAGGCCCGATCATCGGAGTGTGAACGAGCCAGTTCGGCGAAATCATCTCCACCTTCGATACGGATCTTCAACTGATTAAGGCGAATCTTTGCGTCCTCAACGGTGGTCAGTTCATTCGGGCGAATCAGTATGTGGCGCGATCTGGTCTGTTCCAGCATCACCCTCTCAGAATTGGCGACACCGGTGAGTTTGATGATATGAAACCCGCTGCTGTTTTCGATCAGGGGACTGACATCGCCTTCTTTCAGATCGTTCATATAGGTGACAAACAGGGAGGGAATTCGATCTGCCTTACGCCAACCGAGATCGCCACCTTCAGACGCCGAGGCACTGGAAGACTCGCTAGCGGCTAATTCGGCAAAATCTTCGCCGGCCTTGATGCGCGCGAGGATCGCGCTGGCTTTCTTTCGTGCGGCCTCGACTTCAGCGGGGTCTTCGTCATCCGAAATACTCACGAGGATATGCGAAAGACGGTATTCCTTACCGGTATTACCCTGCTGTTCCTGGTTCTCCAGAAAGTTCTCGATCTCTCTATCGGTGATGCTGACGCGCGCATCGACCTGTCCACGTCGCAACTGGGCGATGATGATCTCTTCACTGATATCGCGACGGAACAGGGTAAAGCTCATCCCTTCACTTTCGATAATATTGCGAAACTCGTCGATTGAAATACCGTTACCTTCGGCAATTCTGCCGATTGTGCCATCAATCTGTTCATCCGTGACCTTAATTCCGAACTGGGCGGCCTGCTGTAACTGCACCTTATTAACGATGATGCGATCCAGTACCTGTCTTTCCAGCACCGAGTTAGGTGGTGGTGTCGCGTTCTGTTCACGCATCTGTGCCTTCACACGGTCGACACGATGCTGAAGCTCACTGAGCATAATCACGTCGTTATTGACGATGGCAATGATGCGATCGATTGGTGAGTTGGCGGCCATAAGCCCCTGCGAAAGGGTCATTGCCAGCATCAGTATAAAAGTCGAAATTCGAAATTTATTCATAAAATTCATTTGGTTACCCAGGTTCGTCAGATGTCTGCTGTACCTGTCATTCATCTCTTCTGGCACCACTCAGGCGTGGGATGCCGTTTGTCGTTTCGGTTAGCCCTGTCTGTGACTGCTACCTGGAAGGTAGTTGTCGCTGTCAGTTTCATGCCGCGCAGGCAAATCGCGCGACAGTATACCTGTGTGTCAGGTTGAGGGGTAATACTCCGCAGTGGATGGGCTTGCTAAGCTAGAACTCTGGCAGATAGCCGGGCACGCTCTGCTTCAGGAAACTGCTGGTTGACTGACCAAAACCGGCCAGACCCTTGAGTACAAACTGGACAAAAATAGAGTTGTCGTACTCGCCCCCGATGGTGCTCAAATGACGACGTGCAACGGTTCTAATTCCCCAGCAACAGCTGTTGTATTCCAGCCCTGCCACCGTCTCCAGAGTTGAATTATCCGGAATCGAGTAATTCCAGCGACCGATGACACTCCAGTTCTGACCCAATGGCCAGCGCATCGACATATCGGTCTGTTCAATATCCACCGCCTCATCATTGAAGCGATAAGACAGATTTATCAGGCGTCTGTCATCCTTGCGATAGCGTACATGGAATGCGCTCTTGTCAGTTCGGTTGTTGTTGGGGTTCCACTGCAGGGTCGCGGCGCTGGTCCAGTGATCCGAGAAGCGCCCCGCGATCTCGGTAATGATCTCGGAACTGCTGTCTTCATTTGCGGAGTTGGGTGTGAGTTCGACCTGGCGATCACGGAAGTGATAGATCTGGCCGATACTGGCACGCAGCCGCTCCTGGCCGGTGCGTTGATCCAGCAGGCGGGTGGTAATCGCGACACTGATCTGGTTCGCATCACCGATGCGATCATTGCCACTGAAGCGATTAGGTCGGAATAACTGGGCGAAGGAAATGTCGTATTCGCCGCTGTCAAATACCGGAATGTCATCCTGGCCTTCATGCGGTACATAGAGGTAATAGACTCGCGGTTCCAGGGTATGCAGGAAGCTGGAATTACCAAATTGCATCTGCCGTTCGAGAAACAGGCCACTGTCTACACTGAAGGTCGGGATCGTGCGGTTGGGGCGATCATCAAGACCAGCCACCTGTTTATCCAGCAGGTATTCAGTGTGGTTCAGATTCAGGCTGGGTACGATAAAGCTGCCGCTGCTCCGCATGGGATAGGATATCGCGGGCTGCAACTTGATACGCCCACCCACGACGCTGTCGTTGCGGTCGAAGTAGACCGTCTCAGCCTGAAAGTTGAAATTCAGTCGACGATTGCCTCCGTCAAACGGATTGGCACTAAAAATGACCTGTGGCAGACGTTTATAGGGTGTGGAGGCACCGGTCAGGCTGGGATCCACGTTCTGGTAGTTATGCAGTGCTGAATACATGCTCCAGCGCTGGCCCGAATGGGTGTAGATACCGCTCTGGGTCAGGAAACGTGTACTGGAGACACTCAGGCTATTACCCAGGTCCTCGAAATACTCCTTGTCGGATACATGGTTGTAATCAATATACAGATTGCCACGCTGACCAATTCCCTGCTGCAGGTTCAGGTTGAACAGATGCCGCGTCTGATCGTTGCGTGCGTCATCGTTAGACAGAAATTCACCGCCGATCTGTCCGTGACCCCTGTTCAGAAGCCAGCGGTATTCGCCGGTCAGCATGGTGCCACGATCATTAATGTGTCGGGGTGCCAGGGTCGCATCCTGTGCGGGTGAGATGTTCCAGTAATAAGGTACGGTCAGATCAAAACCGGAGTCGCTGGAACTGCCAAAACTGGGAGGCAGGAAACCGGACTTGCGTTTATCGCTGAGTGGGAAGCTGACATAGGGAAAATAAAATACCGGCATATCGGCCAGGTACAGGCGTACGTGCTTCGCGGTACCGATTTCTTCTGCGTGATCGAGTTCGACATCATCACCCTTGAGTTCCCAGGCGGGTGATTCGGGGGTACAGGTGGTGTAGGAAAAGTTTTCCAGGCTGGTTATGCTGTTCAACTGGTCGTCATGGATCTTACCGGCTTCGCCATGACCGCGGCGGTCTCGCAAATGGTAAAGACCATCTTCGAAGGTTGCGGTCTTGTTACCAAGGTCAACCCGGGTTTTTTCGCCTGACCAGTAGATAGATGAACCCCAGTAGTGCACGTTATTGCTGGCGGTTATGACATCCTGCTGATTATCGTATTCAACCTGTTGCGCTTTCAGGGTCTGCGTGTCACGAATAATCTCAACATTACCTGACAGGGTAGAAATGCCGCTTTCGACCATTTCTGCCTCATCGGCGACAATACTGGTAGCACCGGTTTCCAGACTCTCTTCCGGGCCGGGTTGTGATGGCGTACCCTGACCGGCGGGGCAGAACTGCCAGAGCACATCGGAGTCTACCGATTGTGCAAATCCCTGAGCGGAGAGTATGGCGGTGATAAAAGCGGGGATGATTATTGTTTTTTTCACGCTGGGATCAATTCAGTGTTGGAAAAGAGGAAGTAAAATCTCACAGAATCAACTGATCTTCAATGTCGGGCAGGGACAAATCTATAAAGGTAGGGAGCCACATGCCTGTACTATGCAACATTTGTAAACCGGAAGCCGTTTTTATATGAAGTTAATCGTCGTCTCTTTGCTCGTCATCGGACTGGTGATCACCGCTCTGGTGATGACCCGGCCAGAATTACAGGCCGAGTTACAGGCAAGTCCACCAACCCGTGTAGTTATGACTCAGACCCGCATGAAGACAGTGCTGCCGGTAACGCGCATCACGGGTCGACTGCAACCTTCGAGGAGCACCAGTCTGCAATTCGAGGTCAGTGGCCGACTGGTGCAGCGACTGGTAGAGCCGGGTCAGTCTGTCACGGAAGGGGAGATGCTATTAGCCATCGACGATGCCGACTTACAGGATGCGCTGCAAAATGCACGTGCCAGCCTGCAGCAGGAACAGGCAGCGATCGCACGCGACAGGGAGTTATTACGTCTGTCCGCAGATGAAAAGACTTTACTGAAACGGGAAGTGATGCGCCTGGAAAAACTGGGGCGCGATTCACTCTCGTCACAATCCCGCTCTGACGAAGTGCATCGACAGTTGCTCTCTCTGGAGGCATCGGAATCGCGACTGCGTTACAGCGTCAATACCGCAGCTTCGCGACTCAATAAGGCCCAGCTTGCCGTGGATATCGCCGCGCGTAATCTGCAACGTGCCACGTTGCGCGCGCCGTTTGCGGCCAGTGTTAACAACGTTCATGTAGAGACCGGTGATTACGTGACACCGGGGCAGACGGTGATTCGCCTGGTGC